>CAYSRK010000140.1:0-3182 GCA_964433385.1 uncultured Spirochaetales bacterium | reverse complement strand
ATGTAATCTCTCTCAGGGTTTAAAAAAGATCCGGCGCATCATCCGGATCTTTTTTTTTACCTGAACTGCCTGCTTTCAGCGTGAAAGTTCAAAGAGGTGACGATCCACTTTTTCCAGCCTCTCGGTAAATTCGGCAAGCTTGTGCCGCTCTTTCTCAATAACCTCAGCGGGAGCACTTTCGAGAAATTTGGCGTTCTCGAGTTTTTTCTCAGTCCCTTCAAGCTGTTTCTGTGTCTTGGTCCGTTCCTTCTTCAGTTTGGCAATCTCCTGCGGCACATCGACAGCGTCCCGCACAAAGACAAACACCTCAAACCCTTCACCGGCGAGGGGGATGCTGCCCTCCGTCGGACACTCCTGCTCGTGGAGAAATACCACCTCCGAAGCATTAACGAACCGCTGGATCAGCTCCCGCTGCTCCGTCAGGTAGGAGCGGGCTGAAAGCCCCTCATCGGTCTTGACGGCAATGCGCATCTGCTTCTCCGGCGGGAGGGAGAACTCGCTTCTCAGAGTCCGGACCTTTCTGACAGTCTCCTGCAGAACGCTGAAGAGCTCCTGAGCCTCCAGGTCCTCCCGCTCAGAGCGCCAGCGGGGGTACTGC
This sequence comes from uncultured Spirochaetales bacterium, assembly GCA_964433385.1. Classification (GTDB taxonomy): domain Bacteria; phylum Spirochaetota; class Spirochaetia; order JABMQR01; family JABMQR01; genus M55B182. The sequence goes on along the minus strand of CAYSRK010000140.1, from coordinate 2,584 downwards.
CCGGTTATAAGGTAGCCTTCGGTATTCGGCAGTTTCCGGTAAATCTCCTCGGTAACGAAGGAGAGAAAGGGGTGCAGCAGCCGAAGCGATTCGGCCAGCACGTCGAACAGCAGCGTCAGGGCCCGGTTCTGCTCCTCGCCAGAGGAGCTGTAGAGCGAAGCTTTGGAAGCTTCGATATACCAGTCGCAGAAATCGTTCCAGAAGAAATCGTACATCGCCCCGGCTGCATCATTAAAGCGGTACCCCTCCATTGCCCGCTCCACTTGAGCGCAGGCCAGGTTCAGGCGGTGGTAGACCCAGCGGTCGATGGTTGTCAGCCGGGCTTCCCCAACCGGTATCAGTTCCCTGCCTTCCAGGTTCATCAGCAGATACCTGGCTGCGTTCCAGATCTTGTTCGCGAAGCGGGAACCCAGCTTGAAGCTTTCCATGTCGAGCAGGATGTCATGTCCCTGAGCAGCAAGGTAGCAGAGGGTGAACTTCATGGCATCCGCCCCGTAGATGTCGACAACCTCAAGCGGATCAATCCCGTTACCGAGGGATTTGGACATCTTCCTCCCCTCTTTATCCCTCACCAGCCCGGTAATGCAGATATCGCGAAAGGGTGCAAGACCGGTAAATTCCAGACTCGCCATGATCATCCGCGCAACCCAGAAGAAGATGATGTCATACCCGGTGACCAGGGCGCTTGTCGGAAAGAAGCGGCGCAGATCCTCAGTCTCATCAGGCCATCCCAGGGTGGAAAAAGGCCAGAGCCAGGAAGAAAACCAGGTGTCGAGCACATCCTCATCCTGGCGGATGTTCGTGCTGCCGCAGGCGCTGCAGGCTGCAGGATCGTCCCGCAGGACCATCATCTCGCCGCAGTCTCCGCAGTACCAGACGGGTATCCGGTGGCCCCACCACAACTGCCGGGAGATGCACCAGTCCCGGATGTTCGTCAGCCAGTGGGTGTAGGTATTCTCCCACTTTCGGGGGTAGAATCTGATCTGGTCATCTTCAAGCGCCTTGAGCGCCTTACCGGCCAGATTCTTCATTCGCACAAACCACTGGTCGGAGAGATACGGCTCAATTACCGTATTGCAGCGGTAGCAGTGACCTATCTGGTGCGTATGCTCCGTGACTTCCGCAAGCAGCCCCAGTTCCCGCAGATCATCAAGAACAGCGGCCCGTGCTTCAGTCACGTTCATGCCGCGGTACTTTTCGGGAACAGCGGCGTTGAGCGTCCCGTCCGGGTTGAGCATGTTTATCTGGTCGAGGCTGTGTCTCAGCCCGATCTCGTAATCGTTGATGTCGTGGCCTGGGGTAATCTTCACCATCCCGGTCCCGAACTCCATAGCAACGTAGCTGTCAGCAATAACGGGTATGATTCTGTCGGTAAGCGGCAGCTTCAGCTGGCGGCCAACGAGCTCCTTGAACCGGTCATCGTCGGGATTGACTGCAACGGCCACATCGGCAAGCATGGTTTCCGGCCTGGTTGTTGCTATGGTGACAAACCCGTCTCCGTCGGCGAACGGATAGCGGATCGAATGCAGCCTGCCCTGCCGCTCCATATGCACGACCTCATCATCAGAGAGAGCCGTTCCGCAGGAGGCACACCAGTTGACCAGATAGTTTCCCTTGTAGATGAGGCCCCGCTCGAAGAGAGCGACAAAGACCTCACGGACCGCCCGGGACAGTCCCTCGTCAAGCGTGAAACGTTCCCTGCTCCAGTCACATGAGGAACCGATCTTCTTCAGCTGATCAACGATGATCTTATGGTGCCGCTCCTTGACCTTCCAGGTCTCTTCGATGAACGCCTCCCTCCCGATCTCATACCTGCTGGTTCCCCGGTTTCTCAACTCCCGCTCCACAACGTGCTGGGTGGCAATTCCGGCGTGGTCAGATCCCGGCAGCCACAGCGTCGGGCGACCGAGCATCCTGTTGTAGCGGATCAGGACATCCTGGAGAGTGTTGTTCAGGCCGTGACCCATGTGAAGAACACCGGTTACATTCGGCGGAGGTATGACAATTACAAACGGAGCATTCTCCCCCTCAGCCGATTCCTCCGGGGATACCTGAACATCGGCAGGCTGGAACAAACCCTCCTGCTCCCAATCCTGGTAAATCCTGCTCTCAAATTCTGCCGGGTTGTACACTTTTGCGAGCTTAACAGCTTCCATGCGGGCCACTCCTTGTTACTCGGCGCCGCCGCATTCTCATAAACCTGCGCAGCAGCGTCCGCAATGGGGACATAGTATCAAAAAGAGAATTCTGTTACAATCAGCGGCTTTTTTTCACCATAAAAAAACCGCCCGAGTGAGGCGGTTTTCCATTGAAAAAAACGTTGGTATTTTTCGTATGCTAGAGTGAGGTATCCTCCGGGGCCTCCGGGGCTTCTTCTGCTCCTTCGGCATCCTCCTCAGCAGGTTCCTCAGCATTGACATCCTCAGCATCGGTATCCTCCGCAGGCTCCTCAGCATCGGTATCCTCAGCAGGATCTTGTGCTGCAGACTCCTCAACAGAGGCATCCTCAGCCACCGGCTCGGGCTCAGCCACCGGCTCCGGCTCCGCCACCCGCCCCGGGGCCGCCCCCCGGCCCCGCCCCCCC
>CAYSRK010000139.1:0-13867 GCA_964433385.1 uncultured Spirochaetales bacterium | reverse complement strand
GCGATACTCTTGCGATAGGCCCCGGTTATTTCCTCTTTTCCGGGCAGCGCTCCGTAACGGTCGAACCATCGGCTTACCGGAAGCACGACTGCGGGGCAGCCGACAGCCCGGCACAGCTCACCGACCAGACGAGCCTCCGCTTCAACTGCGGCTATCGACCCCTCATCATCCGGCACCAGATAGACATCTTCAAAAGCATTTAACGTGAGCACTTCCATGCCGCTTTCGGCAATTTTCTCCCGTATCGCAGCTGCAGGGAGAAATCGCAGGGCTTCTTTCAGTTTCGGATAGCTCAGCTCTACGCCCGCAAACCCTGCTTTGCCGCAGCTCTCGAGAAACTCGATCAGACCGCACTGCAGCAGGGTGTTTTCATTCATCGCAAATTTCATTCCTTACTCCTCAATATCGTTTTTGTGTTGCTCTGATCCTGCGCACCCAGGACCTGGAGGCTCACATCGTCACAACTTTCTGCTGCGACACCGCCTCATGAGCCTTGAAGGCCCACTCCATTGCCTTGTACCCGTCGAGCAGGCCGACCTTCGGCTCATCTCCAGTCCTGATGCAGCGGACAAAGTCCTCTATCTCAGCCAGGTAGGTATCCTTCCAGTACTCATAGAACCATGATGCGCACTCAGCTCCCGCACCGCGCTCATCAAGGTAGACATTCCTGTCCGCATGGGAGTAGTCTCCGATACGGATCGCACCCTTCGTACCGAATATCTCCATCGGGGCATGGTATCCGTAGCCGCTGTTCCGGCTTGCTGTCAGGAGCACCATAACCCCGCTGCGGAATCTCATCAGCACCGCGGTGTTGTCCATATCACCGCACGCTTTCAGCCCCTCGTAGGCATACACCCCGCCAAGACCGAAGATCACCTCAGCTTCCGATCCGGTAAACCAGCGGGCCGTATCATAGTCGTGCGTCATCATATCGGCAATAAAGCCTCCGCTTGAGGGACTGAACTTAACTATGAACTCCTCAATACCGAGCTGGTCCCGCGATTCTATGCGGATCAGGACCAGGTCACCGACGTACCCCTCAGCCACCTTCCGTCGAGCCGCCATGAGGCTTCTGTCAAACCGGTGGTTGTACCCTACCTGAAAGAGCATGTCAGGTCGGGAAGAGACAGCAGCCTTGATAGCATCAATCTCCTCCATAGTCATCCCGATCGGCTTCTCGGTAAACAGATGCTTCACCCCGCTCTCAGCAGCATCACAGATTATCCTGCAGTGCGTCTGGGAGTTGGTCGTTATGACTATCCCGTCAAGACTGCGGTCTTGAAGCAGTTCACGATAATCACGAGTGACCTTCTTCGGGGAGAACAGCTTCTTGGCCTTTTCCAGTTCCTCGTCAACAATGCTGCATACAGCGGCAACTTCAGCTTCAGCAACAGCGTAGTGAATATTGTTGGCATGCTCGAGTCCCAGACGCCCCAGCCCGATTATTCCCAGTTTCACGTTTTCACTCATACCTAACTCTCCCGGAAATTACATTTTCTATCCCACAAACAGCGCAAAGAGCACAAAAATGGCGATTGATACCATGGAGTGGAGAACCACGGCATTGTTCATGATAACCGTCTCATCCTTGGTCACGTAGGGGTCGACCAGTATCGGCAGCAGAAACATCGGCGGAAGGATAAGCAGCAGAATATAAGCTTTGGTATCAAAGGGTACCGATGTGAAAATCAGATCAAACGCGAGGTACTTGAAAGCAAGTCCGACAATCAGGGAGACTGCAAGCCGCCCGGCGACCAGGGCTGCTGCCCCCTTCAGGGAAGAACGATCGATCTCCACCGAAAACCCGAGCACGATCAGCATCAGCGGCAGGTTGATGTCAGCCATAGTCTCGATTGCCAGCAGCACTCCGCCCCCGACGGCTGTCGCCTGCAGAGCGGGGTAGATACCCGCAGCCCCTATGACGCATCCGAGCAGAATACCGATACTGACCGGGTTACGGGTAAACCGGCGCAGGACCTTCCGAAGGTTCGCCCGCTCCCCGAAGTAGAGTCCGAGAATGGTGTACAGCAGAAACCACATGAAGAACTCGTGCCCGATACCGAATACGGCAAACTGCTCAACCGGACCGTCCGCGAAAAGCGATCGGTAGAGCGTCATCCCCAGCAGCCCGAAGTTGGCCGTGGTGAAAAACAGGGGACAGCTCCTGCATCCCCCGTTGACAAGTTTCGTTACCCCGATACCAGATGCCATCAGCAGCACATAGAGCAGGACGGTCATAACTGCAGGAATAACTGCATTTCCGGTAAACGAGATGCGCGCAAAGGTGGTGAAAAGCAGTGCCGGAACCGAGACGCTCAGAATGATTTTTTTTATAACGAGAATGTCGGAAAGACGCAGGAAATAGACCCGCTTCAGTAGGAAGCCGAGGGCGAAAAAGAGGAGAATCTGCAGAACCTGGGGCACCGACTGGAGTATCACCGATACATCCTTGCATATATACTCTGTACTGACTGACAGGGGCTCACGTCCCAGCGGCCCCTCAGGAAGCCCCTCCGGTAGAAAAGAGCCGGAAGCATCCCCTGACTCCTGAGGCGGACACTTCCGGCAAGCATCAGCAGGTTAACTGATACTGGAATTTTAGTCAAACATGATCATGACTTTGCGGGCATTGACCTTGTCATGGCAGGCCACATCAAAGGCATCATGAATCTTCTCAAACGGAAAGTGATGCGTATTCAGTGCAGCAAAGTCATAGTCGTTCTTAATCCGGGAGAGGAACTTGATGGTGCGGGGCATGAAGTTCTTTGTGCCTCCTGAACCAACGATCCGCAGGTTGGACCAGATCACCTTGCCAAGCTCTGCCGAAACTTTCCGCCCGATTGAGTGACCGATGAAACCAACCCGGCAGCTGTGTCCCGCGATATCGAACACGGAGGCAATACCCTTGTCGTTTCCTGAACATTCGGCGAGCACAGAGGGACCCTTCCCATTGGTCAGGGCGCGAATCTTCTCCGCAACCTTCCCGTCCGAGGGATCAACGACCTCGTCAGCCCCGTACTTCAGGGCTGTCTGTCTCCGGCTCTCGAGCGGGTCGACCACAATAACGAACGCCTTGGAGGCTTTTGCAGACATGGCCGCGGAGAGACCGATCGGACCGGCTCCGATAACCACGACATCGTCGCTGGCATCAAGGTAACCGCCGTTGCCCCACAGTCCCCAGTAGCCGACCGAGAAAGTCTCTACCCAGGCTCCGAGGGTATAGTCCCAGTCGTCCGGGAACGGATGGGTGTACTGCTCCTCAAGAATCATATACTCGCCCATGGCACCCGGGGAGTCGGGCCGGAACCCCAGCTCCCGCATATTCAGACAGGCGGAAGGCATCAGGCCGTTCTTGCAGTTCTCACACTTGCCGCAGGCCATGACGCAGTCACCGGTAACCTTGTTGCCGACCTTGACGCTCGTCACGCTCTTTCCGACCTCCACCACCTCACCGGCCCACTCATGTCCGGGGGTATAGGGAGCTATGTCATAGCGGCCTTCAGCCGACTTCCCTTCAAAACACTCCACATCCGATCCGCAGATACCGACCGCCTTCATCTTGATCAGCACCTGATCGTCCCTGAGAGCCGGCATCTCAACCTCTTCCACCCTCAGATCAAACGGACCGTGCAGAAACGCAATCTTTGCCTTCATCTCTTCTCTCCTGCTTTAAACTTTGAAATATATACTGTTCCTGGCTGCCGTGCCCTCAAGCACGGCAGCCAGCTCTCAGACCCGCTTCAGCTGTGTACTACTTCCGTGTAGTCCGTGCTCACCAGGACTTTACCGGCAACCCGGTTTCCGGCCAGTTTCATGCCGGTCTCTATCTCTTCAAGCGGTACCCGTGAAGTCACCATCGCCCGCATATCGATACGGCCGCTGGCCATCAGCGCAATGACGTCCGAGTAGATCCCCTGCCCCGACTGCCCGTTGGAACCGCTGATCATTCCCGCGTTGAACTGATAGGGATACAGATCAATCGACGTCTTACCGATCGTATGGCCGATCTGGATCGTCTTGCCTCCGATTGCCAGGGAGCCGGCCATTACCGGATACGTCGCATTAGTAGCTCCGGCACACTCAGCGAACAGGGCAATCCCGCGCCCGTTGGTAAGATCCATCAGCATCTCAGCCGCGTCAGTCCCCTCTTCGGCAAGCTTGATCGGGTTAAACACGTAGTCAGCACCCATCTTCCTCGCAAGCGCCTGCCGCTCCTCGGTCGTCTCAAAGCAGATGAGCTTTGCAGCCCCGCTGGTCTTCAGCAGCGCTGTAGCAGCTAAGCCTATCGGGCCCATACCGAAGACTACCGCGTGTCCCCCGGGACGCAGGCCGCCACCGCGGACAAAGAGCCCGTTATAGGCCACGCCCACCGGCTCAATCATTGCACCGAGTTCGAAAGCCGCCCGCTTGTCACCGTCATAGAAATTGACGATATCGTTAAGCAGGTAGCAGTACTTCTCGTGAACAGCGGCAAATTCAGCAAACCCGCCGTCATAGGTCAGCCCCGGTTCCTCGAGCTGCTGGCACTGGTTGAACATACCCATCCGGCACGCATCGCATTCTCCGCACCAGTGCATCGATTCAATGCCTACCAGGTCGCCGACTTTCAGCCGTTTGACGTTTTTGCCGACCGCGGCAACCTCTCCGGAAAACTCATGCCCGGTGATTATCGGGTACTTCGAGTGACCGTCGTACTTGGTATAGCCGTCCTCATCCATCTGCAGCAGATGCGCATCCGTACCGCAGATTCCTGCCGCTCCTACTTTGATAAGCACCTGGCTGTCATGTATCTCGGGTACCGGCCGGTCGGTCACCGTGCCCTTGAGGTTCTTCCAGATGGAATTGCCCCGGGAGGAACGTCTGGTCTCCTCCTCCCTGCGCGAGAGCTTGTAGCCGGGCTTCGGTGCCCATTCTGCCTCCACATAAAATGCTCGCATCATTATCTCTCCTGTTCCAGTATTCGTTTCAGCGTCGTGATCGCCTGATCGGCGCATGTGCGACTGTCGGGCAGGGGGAGCACCTCCACCCCAAGATACAGCAGCCCGCTCAGGGTTTCGCACCCTTCAAGCAGTCGGGCAAAGTCGGTATGACCCATGCCCGGCGCAAGGCGGTTGCTGTCGGCGCAGTGAATCACCCCCGTCAGCGGACCAGCGGCCTCAATCGCCCCTTCCATCGACACCTCTTCGATGTTCATATGGAAGGAATCAGCCAGGACCCTGAGATGGGGAGAGTTACGCTCTGCCGCAAACTCGCAGCAGGAACCAACGGTATTGAACAAATTCGTCTCATACCGGTTGATCGCCTCAAGCAGAAGTATCGCTCCCCGCTTCTGTGCGTATTCGAGACACTCATCCACCGCGGCGCAGCCATCAGCGTACTGTCTCTCCCGTTCCCGGGTTCCGGCGGGAGCCGCAAGACTCCCCCGGATGCCGCCGAGTATTACTGCATTGCCCTGCGGGCCTACTATGTCTATAAAGTCCCGTATCCGCCTCACGGAGGCGGCACGGCTCTCCCTGTCCTCATTGAACAGGGAGTACCCGTCCTCTATACAGCTCTGGCCGGTTGCGATCGACAGCAGCTCCATTCCCGCAGACTCAAGCTGCCGTGCAAGATCCGCAAGATCTGTGTCTTCTGCGGTCCGCAGGCTCAGCTCTATCCCGTCATACCCGAACTCCGAAAGCTCCCGGACTGCTCTGGGCAGCTCCCCGGGATAGAGCAGGGGTCCGAACTTTGTCCTGTTGGGCGTCACGCTCGCCGCAATCTTCACCTTTCCCATACCGATCCGCCTTACCCTAGGTAGGGTAACCGAGCGTGTAGATGTGCTTGCCGCCTTCAAGCGGTCCCCTGATTACATCCTCAATCTCTTTTTTGTCGCGCATGGTCATCGCCTCAATCGGGGGAAGCTTGCCGGCAGGATACATCTCCATAATATCGTTGATAAGTTTCTCAAGGTAGTCGAGGATGGCGTAGACGCCCGGTCTCGCCTTCTCCGGATCGGCAAGCGTAGCATCACCGACCACACCCTCGGGAGTGGAAACCACCTCAATTGCCGAAGCGCCAACCTGGCACCAGAAATCGATCGGGGATTCTTCCTTATAGACGCTGCCGGATTTGTTGATATGACCCTTCGGGAAGATGCTCATGGGACTAGTCTTCTCGGCGTAGGCCTGGTCAATCAGTTCAGGGAAGAGCGCCATGGAGTAGGAAGTCTCCACCTCATCGGCATGGATGAAGGGGGTATCGAATACGCCGCCGTGGGCTTTGTCCCGCAGATACTCGGGAATGACGAACCACCAGTTCACGTTCACGAGAATCGCGGGAACCTGGTACTTCTTGGCAAACTGGTGTATGGCAAGCGGTATCACATAATCCTGCCCGTGCCCGTTGAGCAGAATGATCTTCCGGAAACCCGAGTTCCAGAAACCCGCGACCACAGCCCGTATGTAGGCGGCAAGGTCTTCCTCGGGAATTACGATAGTTCCCGGCATCCCCAGGTGGTGAAACGGGTGTGACCCGTACCAGATCGGTTCGGCTATCGTGCAGCCGGTCTTCTGCGCAACCGCTTCAGCGAGCCGGGTGACCAGAAAGGTATCCTCTCCTGAACAGGCGTTCTTACCGTGGTTTTCCGTCGATCCTATCGGCAGAATCAGCATGTCGCTCTTCTTAAGACGTTCCTCAATCTGGTGGCCGTTCATCGTCTGGTAGTAGAGCCCCGTCGGCCGCTCCATGTGACCGCCTTCAGGCGGAATAGTCCATGTACTCATATCAGTATCTCCTCGAAAAAAAAGTTGTTTTTGTCCGCTCCCCTCCAGGCGCTGAGCCTGGAGGGGAGCGGCTGAACTATAGGACGTATAGTTGTTCCGGGACAGTGCCTCTCTTTTGCACTGACTCTCAAAGTTCGTCCCTACGTCGAGTACATAACCTGCAGCCAGACACGTATCCGACATAACGACATCTGATTGGACTGCCGCACCTCAGCATGGAATGATGCTGAGGTTTATCAGCCCTATTTTGATTTCTCGTTCGAGTAGATGTCAAACCAGACAGCTACAACGAGAATTATCCCCTTAACGATATACTGCCAGTAGGCGTCAACGTTCATCATACTCATCCCATTGTCAATCGATGCCATGAAAAACGCGCCCATAATGGCTCCGGAAACCTTACCTGAGCCTCCCGACATGCTCGTTCCCCCGATAACCGCGGCGGCAATGGCATCGAGCTCCATATTCTGCCCTGCAGCGGGGGTTCCCGCGTTCAGACGGGCTGAGAGGATGATACCCGCTATGGCAGCCATCAGACCGTTGAGCATGTAGACAATGACCAGGTTGCGCCTGACCTTGATGCCGGAGTAAAGCGCCGCTTCGAAGTTGCCGCCCATAGCGTAGACGCTGCGGCCGAAGGTGGTCTTTTCAGCGACAAAGGTAAATATGACAACAAGAAGAATCATGATTAAAACAGGAACCGGCAGTCCCCGGTAATCGTTGAGTATGAACGCGATTCCGAGAATGATGAGACAGATAACGGCATGCTTGAGCACAAACCGGTTAAAGCTCTCCACCTCGAACTCATACTTCCTGCGCGAGGCGCGTCTGTTGATGCCGAGCGCGACAATTACCGCGCAGGCGAAGATCGCCAGTAACCACCCCCACGCTGCAGGAATATAAGCCTGTCCGTAGATGAGGTAGGCCGGTACGAACGGGGCAATGGAAATGCCCTTGGTGATCCCGAGCAGCACTCCGCGGAATATCAGGAGACCTCCGAGGGTTACAATAAACGCCGGCACCCTGAAATACGAGATGATGGCTCCCTGGACACCCCCGATAATCAGGCCTCCGAGAAGAACGATGAAAATCGTGATGTAAGCCCCGACTCCGTTCCAGATGTGCAGGGCTGCAGCAAGCCCTCCCAGCGCTCCCATGACCGATCCGACGGAGAGATCGATATTCCCGGTGATGATGACCAGCACCATGCCAACGCCGAGTATGCCGACTATCGCCATTTGCCGGGTGAGGTTTGATATGTTTCTTGTCAGAAGAAAGGTGCCGTCGGTGAGGATTGTGAACATAATCCACATAACGAGCAGCGCACCGAGCATAACGTAACTGCGAAGATCTATATTTCTTTTTTTCTCTATTTGCGGCTTTTTCATTCAATCCCTCCTACTGCAGCCTGCATAATCTTCTCCTGGTCTGCCTCCTCGCAGGAGAATTCGCCGGTAAGTTTGCCCTGGCTCATGACTAGGATACGGTTGCTCATTCCCAGGATCTCCTCAAGCTCTGAAGAGATCATGATAATGGCAACATTCTCCTCCTCTACAAGCTGGTTCATGATCTTGTAAATTTCCAGCTTGGCCCCGACATCGATCCCTCTCGTCGGTTCATCGAGAACCAGTACCTTGGGTTTCGTCAGGAGAGCTTTCTGCAGCACTAATTTCTGCTGGTTGCCGCCGCTGAGATTCTTCGCCTTCTCTTCCACCCCCCATGTTTTTGTCCGCAGACGCTGAATCAGCCGATTGGTGACCTTCACCTCCTGATTCATATTTATGACCCCGGCCCGGGATACTGTTTCAAGCGACGCCAGGGTCGTATTCTCCTTCAGGTCCATGCCCAGTACCAGCCCGTACCGTTTCCGGTCTTCGGTAACCAGCACGTATCCGTTCTCCAGCGCATCAACCGGGCTGCTGATTTCAACCTTTTTACCGTCTATCCTGATCGTCCCCTCTCTTCGTGCCGGGAAGGCTCCGTAAATGCTGGTGAACATTTCCGTCCTGCCGGCTCCCATGAGACCGCTTATCCCCAGTATCTCTCCCCGATAGGCCTTGAAACTTACATCCTTGATCAGATTCCTGTCACGGTTATCGGGGTCCTGCACGGAAAGATGCTCCACTTCAAGCACGATTTCCCTTCTTTTGTGGTCTTCGAAGGGGAACAAGTTCTTGAGGTCGCGGCCGACCATCATCCGGATGATGTCGATCTTGGTGATATCCTTAATCGATGAGGTGCCGATCGTGCACCCGTCACGGAGGATAGTGACTGAATCGGCAATCCGCATCACCTCATCAAGTTTATGGGAGATGTAGATACAGGTAATTCCCTTCTTCCGCAGCTCATCAAGAATACCGAGCAGCGTGTCCACCTCCGTCTCGGTAAGGGCGGCGGTAGGCTCATCAAGAATAAGCAGCTTCGCATCCCGGGCGAGCGCCTTGGCTATCTCAACCAGCTGTTTCTGCCCGATACCCAGGCTCTTGATCTTATCCAGTGAGCGTACCCTGCGCTCCCGATTACCTGATGTCAGCCCGACCTGCTCCAGCAGACGCTCGGTTCTGACATTAATCTCCCCCCAGTTTATAATCCCCCGTTTCGAAGGATATTTTCCTAAAAATATATTCTCCCCGACAGTCAGGTCGGGTATAAGTTCCAGTTCCTGATGGATACAGACAATACCAAGCTTCTCAGCGTCCCTGGTGGAGCTGAACGAATACTGCTCACCGTTGACGTAGATGCTGCCCTCATAGGTTCCTGTCGGATACACTCCGGAAAGAACCTTTATCAGGGTGGACTTTCCTGCCCCGTTTTCTCCGCAGATGGCGTGAATTTCACCTCGTGCAACTTCTATGCTGACTTCGTCAAGCGCTCTGACCCCGGGAAAGATTTTGGTAATGTGATCCATATGTAAGATTAAATCCTGCATAAAGTTAACCTGCCTTTTTTAAACACATGCCGTCAGACAGGCATGAGACAGCCTGCCCGACGGCCAATCTTTCACGCGAAAATCAGTTCACTTCCGGCCACTCGCTCTGCGGCACATTCTTGTAGACATCCTCCAGCTTGTGAAATCCGTCTTTGATGATGATGTCAACCATGTTGTTCTTATCAACCGCGACTACGTCTACGGAGAAGCTGTCAACCATCTTGGTTCCGTTGTCAAGCTTGGTCCAGACACCGAGGGCCGGGTCAGCAGCTACCTTCGGATCGAGTCCGCGGGCAAGGGCGACCGCCACTTCCATAGCAGCCTGGTTCAGTTTCGCAAGAGGTTTGTAGACGGTACCGGTCTGGGTTCCTTCCACGATGCGCTGACAGGCCGCAATATCGGCGTCCTGGCCTGCAATCGGCACCTTCCCGGCAAGCCCCTGGGCTGCAAGAGCCTGGATGGCGCCTCCGGCGGTTCCGTCGTTGGAAGCGATGACAGCCTGAACGTTATTGTTGGCAAGGGTCAGACCGTTTTCGGTGTGTTTCAGCGCCTCATCCGGGTTCCAGCCGATACACCACTGCTCAAGGACAACGTTGATGTCGCCACTGTCGATGTAGGGCTGCAGAACATTCTTATGGCCCTGGTATACCAGGTGGGCATTGAAGTCCTCAGGTCCGCCCTTCAGCCAGATGTAGTTGCCTTTCGGGGCCTGGTTTACGACAAACGTAGCCTGCACTTCACCGACCTTGACCGAGTCGAAGGTGATGTAGTAGTCGAGGTCGCCGTTGCGGACGAGTCGATCGTAGGCAACAACCGGAACGCCTTCGGCATGTGCGGGGGCTACCACTGAACCAACTGCTTCCGAGTCAAGCGCCTGTACGATGAGCACATCAATCCCCTGGGAAAGCAGGTTTTCGCACTGAGCGACCTGCTTTGAGGGGTCGTCTTCTGCTGACTGAACCAGTATCTCAATGTCGTTAGCCTCGCCGTAGGCTTCAAACATCTCGATTTCCCGCTGCCAGCGTTCCTGTTTCAGCGTGCCGATCGAAATACCGATCGTCAGCTTGTCATCGTCGGCCTCCTCCTGCCCCTGGGCAAACAGGCCCAGAGTGCCGATCATGAGTACAATCATTACCAACATCAGAGTCTTTTTCATAAAAACCCTCCTTACAAGTGATAATTGAGCATACCACTGGTATACCACTCTGTCAAGAAAAAAATGTACTTTCCTCTTCATACAGAAACTTCCCATGCAAGCAAGGCTTTTTATCTATAATATAAAGAGCTGCTGAATAGTATAATTAGCAGCTCTTCACGCTGAACCGGTTTTCAACTCCTGATCAATATATACATTTTTACTGATTAGGAACCGCTTCTCGCTATCTCTTCCCGGGCAATCTCGACCCAGCGGCTCGCGTGCGCCTTTTTCCCGCCGAGGGTGTGGTTGTCCTTCATGATGAACTCAACCATGCAGCCGCGGGTTACTTCCAGCGTCTCACGGAGCTCCTTCCGGGCAGTCTCCTCGTCCATGACAGGACTTGACAGTGGAGTAGGACTCGGTTTCACCGACAGGACGTACCTGCTCCCCAGCTCAGCGGCCATCTTCTCCCGGTCAGCCCAGGGAGAGCTGCTGACCCGCCTCAGGTTTGGGATCGTCTTCACATAGTCCCACCGTTTGTCCAGCGGCTCACAGCAGCCGTAACAGTTGAGACCGAACCGTTTCAGGATATCGATCTGATAGGGGAGAATGAATTCACCGAACATCTCCTGCGAAACGCCGACGGTCTCCTGGCTTTCTCCGAAACCCCACATATCCTCAAGCCTGACTTTTTCGGGGTTGAACCCCGGTTTCGGCAGCTCTTCAGTCCAGCCGAACCCTCCGGAACCGACATACGTTCCTTCGGTATTCAGCGACAGCAGACCCTCCCGCTCAAGAAACGTCAGTCTCTCCATCGTCCCGTCATGAAGGAACTTCATAAGCGCATGGATGCCCTCCGGATGATCGTACATATCCATCATGAAGTTCGTCAGCCCCCGGAGATTGATGAAGTCCCAGGTCATGCCGAGGGTCCAGTACCACCGTCCCCGCAGACGCACCTTCAGATGGGGTTCGAACAGCGATTTCGCAAAACTAACTACGTTCTCGGTCTGTTCGTAATCAACTTTGATCTGAGGGAATTTCAGCTTCTGAAGATCCTCCTCGTAATCCTGTACCGGTGAATCCCAGACATAGGAGCCGCCCGCCTCCGGGTCACCGTGCATCTGAATCTCCACTCCCCAGCCGGAATCCTCGCTGCAGTAGGGGACGTCAAAATAGGGCTCTATGACTTTGTCATCCTTGAAGACCTCGGCTGACCAGAGCTCCTTTCTTAAAGCCATCTCCCAGACCCGCAGGATGGGATTGGTGCACTCAATCATGTCCTGCGTAATGACTTCGTTCCACCCGTTTTCCGGATCGATGAACACCAGCGGAGTATCATCCTTGAGGTCGTTATGGCTAGTCCAGAGTTTTGCCTTCTGCGCCATCGCATCACTTGAAGCGATCTCAGCCATCCTCACAGCCAGGCCCTGAAGCACCTTCTTCTCATGCGGACTCACCGAGAGGTTTCCGGAAAAACCCTTGGTCGTCATCAGACCTACTGCCGAATGTTCCATGGACGGATCACGTTTCTGAATCATGCGTACTGCTCCCATCTGCTGCTGAATTCTGACCTCCCGCTTCAGCCTATACCGGGTACAAACCGTACCTCAACGGCCTGCTCTCCACTCAAAACACCGGAAGCTGTCTCCACGAGTCAGACAGCAGCCATAATGAGGCCGGCATAGCGGTTGGGGTTCGGTAGGCGTAAAGCAAGACAATCTTTCCGCATTATGCTGTTGATTCAGGTTTAATCAACGACAGATACAGCCGCCTGCTGCAATGCTCAGCATTGATACTGCAATAGCAAATCATTCTGCCCGAAACAGTGCTGTTATTTCAAAACCCTCCTTAGAGTGCAACATTCAGAATCCCGGCATTACCAACAAGCTCATCAGGCGGACGGTTTATTTCTGAACCTCTGCACTGTCTCCCATTTTGCATCCTGCAGCACAACCGGCGGCAGTCCCTTCAGCAGCTGCCGCAGATCATCAATAACCATTTCCCCAATCTTACGATACGCTTGCGGTATTGCTCCCGCCCGGTGAGAGGACAGAATAACGTTATCAGCTGAACGAATCGGATGGTCTTCAGGCAGAGGCTCCTGAGGAAACACATCAACAGCAGCAGTAAATCTTCGCTGCAGGAGGCACTCCGTCAGCGCATCAAAATCAACTACAGCAGCACGGCTGACCAGCATGAAACAAGAACCTTCCGTTATCAGGGAGAGCTTTTCCCGATCGAGCATATTACCGTTTTCTGCCGTGCTTGCAGCGAGTACAAATATGAATTGGGAGTCAGATAATACGCTCTCCAGGGATGCAGGTTCGGCAGAATACTGCCTGACAACACTGTCCGGCAACCAGGGATCAAAAACTTTAACCGAGCATGCAAACGGCTCAAGCAGCTTACGAAGGTGCCTGCCGATAAGACCTAACCCTATAAAACCGACAGATGCCCCTGAAAGCAGAACTGACTGCGTACATGCCTCAGCCAGATACCCTTCCCGCAGCACACGAAAATCTTTATCAACTTGCGTAATCTGTCTTGCAGCATCCAGTGCAAATCCCAGGGCCATTTCCGCCACAGGCAGGGCAAATGCTTCACCGCAGTTCAGGACGTGAATATTGTGCTTGAAGCAGTAGGCGTAATCGATATTCTGAGCAAAATTCCCCTCAATATTGAATACCGCCTTCAGTTTTCCTGCCCTTTTCAGCCTATCCTCCGGCAGATCAAACTGACCGATAACGGCAAAAGCATCCGGAAGCAGCACATCAATTTCATCATAGTCAATCGTATCATCACCTAAGTTTTTAACCGTCAGCAATGTATCCAGATACGCCAAATCCGCATCTGAGAAAATACGGCTCGTCTTCTGCGGATAGGGTGCGATTATCAGCAAGTCCTTACTGTGATCCATATACTCCGCCTTTCATTGAAGCTGAGTACAGCCGATGAAGGATCATCGACTGCACCCAGCAGAAACTGGAACGTAACCAATTATCCGGGTCAGGTTAATTGAACCACTTGTCCATC
>CAYSRK010000138.1:0-10836 GCA_964433385.1 uncultured Spirochaetales bacterium | reverse complement strand
AGCTTGATTCTTCCCCGGTTCTCAGGATAGTTCCCGGGGAACCGGTAAAGGCGGTCTGTATTGCCCCCTCACAGGTTCCGGCGGGGAGCGAGTTTACGGTGCGCCTGCGGCTTGAGGACAGATGGGGCAACGCCATCGGCCCTGCCGGGGTCCATACGCACAGGGCTCCGGCGGAGGAGGGAGTATTCACGGTGCAGGTCCAGGACCCCGTTACCGGGCTCTCTGCCGGGAGCAACCCGATTTTCGCTGCTGAGAATCCGGGCGCGCAGCCGGCGCGGTGGTGGGCTGACTTTCACGGCCAGACGGAGGAGACGATCGGCACCAATACCATCGATGAGTATTATGCCTATGCCCGTGACTGTGCCGTCCTCGATATCTGTGCCCACCAGGGCAATGATTTTCAGATTACCGATGAGTTCTGGGACCAGGTCAACAGCAGTGCCGAGCAGTGGTATGAACCGCACGCATTCGTTACCTTCGCCGGCTACGAGTGGAGCGGCAATACTCCTCTCGGGGGGGACCGCAATGTCTACCACCTGAAGCCGGGCGGTCCGATCTTCCGCAGCAGCCATGCCCTGCTTCCCGACGAGGCTTCGGCCTACCCGTGCGCCCCCGATGCGGAACAGCTGTTTGACCGGCTGAAAGAGGAGAGCTCGTTTGTTTTTGCCCATGTGGGGGGACGGTATGCCGATTTGCGGATGCACAAGGAGGGGCTGGAGGCGGCGGTGGAGATCCACTCCGCCTGGGGAACCTTTGAATGGCTCGCTCAGGATGCGCTGAAGCGGGGGTATACGGTAGGCATATGCGCCAACTCGGATGGGCATAAATGCCGTCCCGGATCAAGCTATCCCGGTGCTGGAGCTTTCGGGTCCTATGGCGGGCTGACCTGTCTTCTCGCTCCCGCGCTTACGCGGGAGGATATCTTTGAAGCTCTGCACCGGCGTCGCTTCTACGCTACAACCGGGCACAGACCCCTGATGCGGGTGGAAGCTGCAGGGGAAGGCGGTACGGCAACCCTCGGTGACAATGCCTCGTTCAGGGGAACAGAGGTTGATTTTACTGTGGAGTACACCGCAGTATCATCGCTCGATTACCTTGAGATTATCGACGCAGAGGGGATGGTCGAGCGGATACTTCCCCCCGGTGGACCGGTGAAGGGCAGGCGGGTAAAAATCGTCTGGTCCGGAGCCGGGAGAAAGGGCAGGGCGCGTGAGGTGGTCTGGGACGGGGAACTGCGGGTGAAAGGGGGCAGGATAGCAAGGGCTGTGCCGGTGAATTTCTGGAATCCCGACCGTCAGCCTGAAGTGCTGGACGGGACGGCGGTTCGCTGGCAGTCGGTTACAACGGGAGGGATCTGCGGTCTGGTGCTGGAGCTTGAGGGGGGTCCGGAGGTCAGGTTCAGCTTTCAGTCCGGACCGCTTTCGTGTGAGTTCACGACCGCGGCCCTCACTCGTGAGCCGACCGTATGGAAAGCCGGCGGCCTCGGTATCCAGCTGGCTGCCTACCTGCTCAGTGATGAACATCCTGCCGGCCGCACCGTGAAGGCAAGCCGCAGCCTTGCCCTGCCGGCACCCGGTGCCGGCAGGAGAGCTGTCTTTATCAAGGCGGTGGAGGAGAACGGCCACATGGCCTGGAGCAGCCCGATATGGATCAGTTCCCATCGCTGATCCGGTTCCCGGAGGCCCGCCGCAGAGGCTGAACTTGACATCCTGGGAAATTTCATTACTGTAGTCTCAAACAGTCCGAGCCCATGCGAGGCTCAGTCAACAGGGGAAGATTTGAGGTGAAACTGCTGCTTACCGGCGCGACGGTTATTGATCCTTCACAGGATATCGAGGGAACGTACGACCTGCTGGTAGAAAACGGGATCATAACCCGATTAGCACGGCGAATAGATATCCGGAATCTGTCGGATGTCCGGGTGTATGATCTCTCCGGTCTGTATGTGGTTCCCGGCCTGATCGATATGCATGTTCATTACCGGGACCCCGGATTCCCCGATAAGGAGACGGTGATCACCGGAGCGGAGGCTGCAGCTGCCGGCGGGTTTACCACGGTGGTCTGCATGCCGAACACCGATCCCGCTGCCGATTCTGTGCAGACGGTGCAGTACATCACCGCAGAAGGAGCAAAAACTCCAATCACGGTGCTGGTGATGGCGGCAATAACCCGGAATCTTGCCGGTGAGGAGCTTACCCCCTTTGCAGAGCTGAAAGAGGCCGGGATAGCGGGAATCAGCGACGACGGCAAGTCGGTGATGAACTCCGAAGTGATGTACCGGGCTCTCCGTGAGGCAGCTCAGCTGGATCTGCTGGTGAGCGTGCACTGTGAGGATGCGCAGCTCACCAGGGAAAAAACGGTGCACAGGGGCGCGGTTTCGGCGCAGCTCGGATACAGCGGGGTTCCTTCCTCTGCGGAGGAGATCATCATTGCGCGGGACCTGCTCCTGGCCGGTGAGACGGGCGCTCGGGTCCATATCCAGCATATATCGACGCGCAGGGGGGTGGAGATGGTCCGTCAGGCCAAGGCGGCCGGTCTGCAGGTTTCAGCTGAGGCAGCGCCGCACCATTTCTCACTGACCGACGAGGCTGTACTTCAGCGGGGGACGGATGCGAAGATGTATCCCCCGCTCCGTACCGACGATGATGTGGAAGCGGTCATTGCGGGGCTGGCGGACGGCACGATCGATGTGATCGCCGACGACCATGCTCCCCATACCCCGGCTGAGAAAGCTGCAGCCCTCCCGGAAGCGCCGAACGGGGTGATCGGGCTTGAGACTACGCTTGCAGTGACGCTGAGCAGGCTGGTGCACACCGGGCGTCTGAGCCTCCGTTCCGCTGTTGCCAGGCTCACGGCTCATCCTGCGCGGCTTCTGCAGATCGACCGGGGTACCCTCGCGGTGGGGAAACCTGCCGATATTACCGTTATTGACCTGCACGGCGAGTGGACGGTTGACCGCGCAAGATTCCGCAGCAAGGCGAGAAACACCCCCTTTGACGGCATGCGACTCAAGGGCAGGGCGGTGATGACGATAGCGGGCGGGAAGGTTGTCTATGAATTACCGGGAGGCACTGTGAACAAGAGAGACAGGGGGACAGGCTGATGGAACCTGAGAGGCGCCTTCAGCGTATTGCATCCTGCAGGATCCTCAGCTGCAGCAGTCTAGCCGACGGAGTCTTTTCGCTTACCGCAGAGCATCCCGGTATCGCCGACAGCGCTTCAGCCGGGCAGTTTGTCAATGTCTATCTGCGCGATTCTGCTACCCTGCTGCCCCGTCCGCTGAGCATCTGCGAGGTTGACCGGGGCAGGGGAACGGTTACGGTGGTCTTTGCCGTCATCGGCAGCGGGACGAGAGAGATGGCCGGGTACCGGGCAGGAGAGTCTGTCCGGCTGCTCGGGCCCCTGGGAAACGGGTTCACCCTTCCCCGACAGGGCCGAAGGAGTCTTCTCATTGCCGGCGGGGTCGGCACCCCCCCGATGGTCGAGCTGGCGAAGCGCCTGGCCGGTGATGTTGCGGTGTATCTGGGGTTCCGGTCTCAGCCGTATCTGGTTGAGCGGCTGCGGGAGTATGCAGCGGTCCATGTGGCAACTGACGACGGGTCATACGGGCGGCGCGGGAGTGTGATCGATCTTCTGCAGGAACAGTCCGCCGAAGGCGACGAGTACTTTGCGTGCGGACCGAAACCGATGCTCGAGGCAGTCCAGCGGTGGGCAGGATCTCGCGCGCTGTCCGGTCAGATGTCCCTTGAGGAGAGAATGGGGTGCGGCATCGGTACCTGTGTGGGATGCGTTGTCAGGATACGGGATGGGAGCGCACAGGGGTGGAGCTATAACAAGGTATGCCGGGACGGTCCGGTGTTCAGAGGGGAGGAGGTGCTGTTCTGATGGCTGAGATCGATTTGCGGGTGGAAATTGCCGGAGTGCGGTTCAAAAACCCGGTCATGACCTGTTCCGGCACGTTCGGTTCAGGAAGGGAGTACAGCGATTTCTTCGATCTCAGTGAGCTTGGCGCGGTTGTCTGCAAGGGGGTCTCGGCTGTTCCCTGGAACGGGAATCCTCCGCCGCGGATTGCG
The DNA here is from genome assembly GCA_964433385.1 of uncultured Spirochaetales bacterium. Classification (GTDB taxonomy): domain Bacteria; phylum Spirochaetota; class Spirochaetia; order JABMQR01; family JABMQR01; genus M55B182. The sequence continues at coordinate 6,763 of CAYSRK010000138.1, read as the reverse complement.
GAGGTGTTCGGCGGGATGCTCAACAGCGTCGGGCTGGAGAATCCCGGGGTTGACCGATTCATCAGCAGCGATATTCCCTTCCTGCAGCAGTTTGATACGCATATCATTGCCAACCTTGCCGGGCATTCGATACCGGAGTACTGCGCGGTTGCCGAGCGGCTCAACGATACTGCTGTCGCCATGTACGAGCTCAACATTTCCTGTCCGAATATCAGTGAGGGGGGAGCCTCCTTCGGGGAGAGTCCCGACCTGACGGAGGAGGTGACCGCGCGGGTGAAGCGGGTCAGCAGGAAACCGCTGATTGTTAAGCTCTCCCCGAATGTGTCTGATATCGCGGCAGTCGCCGCTGCCGCACAGCGGGGCGGGGCTGATGCGCTCTCACTGATCAATACCGTCAAGGCGATGAAAATCGATATCAGAAAAAAAAGGCCGGTTCTCTCGCGGAACATCGGGGGGCTTTCCGGCCCGGCGGTCAAGGCGATAGCGGTACGGATGGTCCATGAGGCATCCCGGGCGGTCTCCCTCCCGGTCATCGGGATGGGGGGAATCCGCTCTGCCGAGGATGCGGTGGAATTTATCCTTGCCGGGGCAAGTGCCGTCGGCGTCGGTTCAGCCCACTTCTTCAATCCGCTTGTATCGGTGGAGGTTGTCAGGGGTATCCGCCGCTATATGGAGGAGGAGGGGTTTAATTCCGTGCGGGAAATACGTGACTCGTTCTCTCTGAACTGAAGTTCCTCGCTCGACAGTCCGGCTCTGCTGTTCTACAATGATAGGCTGGAGGACAGATATGAGCAGATACATAACCGAAACGGTACGTTGGGTAGGACAGATCGATTCAGAGCTGCGGCAGTTCCACGGCAGCGATTTTTCCACCCATTCCGGGTCTTCCTATAATTCCTATCTGGTACGGGGAGAGAAGATAGTTCTGATTGATACGGTCTGGAGACCCTTTGCGCAGCAGTTTGTCAGCAATCTGGAGAAAGAGGTTGATCTGAAAAGCATCGATGCGGTGGTGGTGAATCACGGGGAGGTGGACCACAGCGGGGCCCTGCCGGAGCTGATGAGCCGTATTCCCGATACCCCGATCTACTGCACCGCAAAGGCGGTTGATTCGCTGACCGGGCAGTACCACAGCAAGTGGAATGTTAAGACCGTCAAGACGGGGGATGAGCTTGATCTCGGGGACGGCAGGAAGCTGGTCTTTGTCGAGATGACCATGCTGCACTGGCCTGACAGCATGGCCGCCTATCTGACCGGCGACAACATCCTGTTCAGCAACGATGCGTTCGGGCAGCACTATGCGGCCCATGTGCTCTTCAATGATCTGGCCGATCAGTGCACGCTTGAGTATGAGGCGCTGAAGTACTACGCCAATATTCTCACCCCCTTCAGCCCGATTCTCAAGAAGAAGCTGGCAGAAATAACAGCCCTGAATCTTCCCATAGAGATTATCGCTCCGAGTCATGGGGTTATCTGGCGGAAGGATCCGCTGCAGATCGTCCAGAAGTACGCAGCCTGGTGCGACGGGTACCGAGAGCACCAGGCCGTGGTCTTTTACGATACCATGTGGGAGGGAACCCGTCTGCTAGCAGATGCTGTTGCCGAGGGGCTTACTGCCGCCGACCCGGATCTGACGGTCAAGGTGCTGAATCTTGCCAAGACCGACAAGAATGATGTTGCCGCGGAGATATTCAAGTCCAAGCTTGTTGCTGCCGGTTCCCCCACGGTCGGTAACGACATGCTCTCCTCGGTAGCCGGTTTTCTCCACTTCATCAGGGAACTGAAGATGAAGGGCAAGAAGGCAGCGACGTTCGGCTGCTACGGCTGGACGGGCGAGGCGGCTGACAAGATCTCCGATGTGCTGGTACGCAGCGGGTTTGAGATTGTCGGAAAGCCGTTCAAGGCGAAGTGGCGGCCGGACGGGGAGGTGCTGAGGGCAGCTGAAGCGTGGGGCAGGGAGCTGGCGGCTTCAATTGCCGGCAGCTGACGGACAGGGAAAGCCTCCGTTCAATCGGTGCTATTTGCTGTTCAGTGCTGAAAGAATAAACAGGATTACGATCACATACATAATCATGGGAATCCCTCCTTTGTCCCTGCCTGAATAGGCAAGTACACATGGTATGAACACTGTCAGAAGGTCGGTATTACCATCCTCACGCTCAGTGTAGCATAGGGTCAGGAGGAATAAAAGCCTGCGAGCAGCCTGTCAGGATGATTCGTTGGATTTCGCGGTCGCTGCTCCGGCTGTTTCCCGCGATGCCGTCCGCAGGTCTACGGTGCACCCTGGCCGGGCAGGCAGCTGCAAAGACGGTATTCTGCACTATGTATCGCAGTTCCAGCGGCTTCCAGGGCAGCAGCTGCCTTACGATACCGACCTCTCGTCTGTGGGTTTTTACGGCCCGGTTCCTCAGCGCGAGCGATGTTCTATTCAAGTTTGGCTGTTAAGATGAATCCGTTTGGTAGTTTTACGATATAGAGTCTTTACATGGTGTTAGCTTTGTGAGACAATGATCGCAGACGTTGATTTATGGGAATATCCCCTACTTGCAGGCGTCTATAAAGAACATGCTAAAACGGAGGATTCAATGACTGATCAATATTCCATAACAAGGATTTTATCTCACTGTATGACCCGTTCTCTGCGTGTTCTGTATCTGTCTGAGGAGGACACGAATGAGAAAACAGAACTTTGATGATTGTGACATGTTGTTCAACGGAGCAATGATGTTCGGCAGAATGGGATGGGTTGAATTCATCAAGAAAACAGGGGAGGAAACCTGGACAGTCTGGTATAACCCCTATGATGATGAGTATGCGGATATGTACGAAGAGAGTAAGCATGATATCTCTTCTCTTATCTCCTATGCAAGGGAACGTGATATCTGGCTGGAAGGAGAGGATCTGGAAGTAAAGCCCGGTATCCCTCTGACCAAGAAGGAAAAGGAATATTTCGGGCATGTTCATCCTGCCGGGGTGATCGGTCCTCATCTGAACGGTTTATTGGAGCATCTTCACCAGAACGGATATGAGAAAGAGCTGTTTCTTGTGAAGATTGCAGCCGGTCTGAAATGGATAGATCCTCTCGATACGGTAAATTCTGACACCATAGGATTGAAAGTGACAGGATTTTCCCGGAAGGCCGTGTGGACCCGGACCTATCGGAAAACGTACAGAGTAGAGACTTACTATGGACGAGGACAGATGTATCCGCCGAAGGAAGGAGCTCTTACTTCATTCTTTCTTGATGATGACCAGGAGGCACACTCCTTTGACTTCAAACCTCGGAGAATCCGTCTCAGCGAGAGCTCTCTAAACGCCATCAGAGAGATCGAGCGGGAGGCTGTACCGAGAAGCCTGATCTTCAATATCCCTCATGCAGCTACTCAGGTCCCTGAGGAGGTCAGAGAGCAGTTTCTTCTCAGTGATGAAGAACTCTATCGGGAACAGCTGAAACTCACTGATCTCTATGCAGATGAATTGTTTCAGGCAGAACATTCTCCTCGTATTATCGCCCCTGTTTCCCGTTTTGTCTGTGATACTGAGCGGTATTGGAATAACGAGGATGTACAGATGGCTGATAAGGGTATGGGAGCGATCTATACCCGTACCACTGATGGTAGGGAGCTCAGGAGACCTCTAAGCAGAGGAGACAGGTGGATGCTTCACCAGCAGTATTACGTACCTCATCAGGCAAAGGTTAAAGAGGCTGTCAATGAAGCTCTTATCACCACAGGAAGGGCTCTCATTATAGACTGTCACACGTTCCCTTCTCATCCACTTCCCTGTGATGAGAATCAGGAGAACTCAAGACCTGATATCTGTATCGGGACTGATGAGTTTCATACACCGAAGGAACTGACAGATCTGGTCAGTTCATATTTCAGAGAGAGGGGATACGCAGTAGCCACAAACTTTCCTTATACAGGGACGTATGTGCCTGTCATGTATCAGAACCGGACAAAGAATATCGAGTCTATCATGATTGAAGTGAACAGGCGGCTGTATATGGATGAAGCGAACGGTGAGAAGCTTTCCGCGTTCAGTGATGTCCAGGATCTGCTAGGTGAACTCTGGCCGGAATTGAAGGTATATCTTGCAGAGAAAAGAGAGAGAGCTTGAGGACTTTTGCCTCTCGTCATACCTTCAAATATGATGATTTAATGAGTAACATATTCTAAGGATTCAAAACTCTCTATCTCCTTAAAAGGTCATTCCAGATTAAATTCATTATTATCAAAAGTGAGTAGGTTCTGGAATACTTTCAGGAATTTATTCCAGTTAGAAGGATACGCATTGCTTCCATACCTTTTAACCGTACCATATCCATTATAGGTGATAATAAATTCCCATTGCTCCCCATCTAAAATATTATCATCCCGATACTTTTCATCCCATTTATCATACTTGCATTCCTCTAAAGAATCTAATAATTTAATCCAGGTTGTATGATCAAGATATTTAGTATGTTTGCCACGTTCTAATGGCTCTTGGTATACTAATGTGGCTCCGTCATTTGTTGATAGGAGTTTTATATTGTGATAACCACTTGGAAATCCTCCAACTTCAAATTCAATGAATGAGATTTTTTCAATATTATGATATAAACAATTTAATTCTTCAGTTTTTCCTGACTTTCTGACTTTTACCGGGTACCTTTGGCTAAAACCTGCACGACAAGTATCTTGAGTAGTGATAATCGATGAGAAAGGGTATGAAAAAATGTCCGCTTATTTGAGATTAACTGACAGATCTAATTTCGTTGCCGAGCGGAACTGTGTCAGTGTCATGTTCGTCATCAAATGAGGAAGACCGAGCACGCGTGCCATCTCTAGATAACTGTGAGGAATCTGAGTAGGAGTGACCACAATCTTTGGGGGGGAACCCTGTACCAGGGCAAGAGGACTGTTAATTCCCTCCATAATCTGCTCAGCAGAAAACTCCTTCTTCTCCTGTTCAAGTCTATACTGGAGAAGACGGATCATATACAGACTGAGAAAACACAGAGTGAAGTGACCCTTGACATGATCATCACTCCAGACAAATACAGGACGAGAGCGCAGATCAGTTTTGAGAATTCGGAAGCTCTCTTCAATCTTCCATAATCCCTTGTAGATAGAGACAACTTCTTCAGTCGACAGCTCCATACGGTCAGTCATGATGGCGTAGTACCCGTCATACTTCTGAGCTTCGGCAATCTTCTTTTCATCAAGGTGGAAATCTGAAGTATCGATGTCCATGCTGAGGTATTGATTGCCTCCCCGTTTCAATGCAGCTTTCAGTAAGGAAGGCTTCGCAAGCTTTTTCTCCAGCCGATCGAGAATTCTCTGGCGGTCACCGGCGTCCTTGAGAGCCCGCTTGAGACTCCAGGTCAGGTGTACGTTGACTGGGATCTCAACAGTTTTGTACGTACGGGGACGCCCCCGTTTCCCCTGAGTCTGAGATATCTCTTCGTCAGAGAGCAGAACCTTCACTTCAAGAGGCTGAATGACAGTTTTTGTCTTATAGAGAACAGCCCCGGTCTCACGGTCTGTCTGTTCAATATTCCAGCTGTCAGGGTCGGTGAATACCAGAGATTTCATATCTTCAGAAGAGCGTTTCAGCGTGTAGGCGATCACAAAGTGATGTCCCTCTTTCTGCAGATAGATAAGATTGTCCTTCCCGTTCAGTCCCCGGTCCGCTACCACGGTGATCTGATCAAGATGATAGAGTTCTCTGAGTGATTGAACCGAGTCTACGAGAGTGTTCTGATCCATGGTATTACCCGGAAACAGCTCGTAGCTGATGGGAATCCCCTGGTTGTCAATCAGCAGTCCCATGACAACCTGAACTTCGTTGTTCTTATGATCTTTTGAGAAGCCGAAGAGTCTCAGTTCTCCCCATTTGGTACTTTCAAAGGCATAGGTGGTCACATCATAGAATGCATGAGCCCTTTCCCGCTGAGTATGTTTCTCGCTGTAGGCGGCAAGATGCTCAATCAATGCACTCTTATGTTCGGCGAGAACATCGAGCACCTGATAAAAAACGTCGAGCCCTATAGGAATGAATCCTGCAGCCACATATTGATCCTCAGTAGTGGCAAGGACACTGTCCGGGTGAGAGAGTCTATGGGCTGCAAGATAGAAGAGTGCTGCCTGAACAGCGTTCTTATTCCGTTTGGTCATGACTGAATCGAAGAACGTATCGAGGGCGAGAACTGACCAGAGTCGCTTTACGATTGCATGACCGAACTTGAAAGACGCAGTCACATCTGATGATGACATGATAGGGTCACTGGTAAGCTCAACGGTGATAGGAGTACGTGAAGCTTTCTGTTCCAGAGTCTTCTGTTTCATCTCAGCTTTGAGCTTGATGAGGAAGTCAGGATCATCTGAGAGCATGTCAGAATATTTGCCGAGGGTTTTGATCACCTTGCTTTTCTTCCTGGAAGTACCAGGAATACGGGTATCCTCTTTGATCTGAACCACTTTCGATGCACCTTTGCCTGAAACGGTTATGTACATACCCACCTCTTGAGGGAATTGTATCATAGCACTAGAAGGAATGCAACTGAATAAGTGGACATAAGCGGACATAAATATTTCAAAGAAAAACCCAGAAACCTACACGCTAAGCTTCTGGGTTCAATGTTTGAAGACGAAAGGGATCTCCTAACTCAGAAAGTCAGGAAGTAGATCATTCGGAAAAACGATCGCAGATGAAGTATTTGCAGCATCAGCAATGCCAAAATTAGACCTGCTGCTGTCCGTCCCACAACTACCAATGA
>CAYSRK010000137.1:0-3228 GCA_964433385.1 uncultured Spirochaetales bacterium | reverse complement strand
GTGCGATTGCCGCCTACGCCTATCTCGGCGATGTAACCGACAGCCCAACCGGGGACAAGCAGGCGCAGCAGTTTGAGGACAGCTACCTGGATGAGCTGTTTGTCCTGCTCCGGGACCTTGGCTTCCGGGCAGTCACCTACATGCCTCCGCGCAATACCCGCGCGCAGCTGCAGCGGGTGAAGGAGCTGGCCGGCCGGTACGGACTCATGGAGATCAGCGGGGTGGATATCAACTCTTCCCGGCAGAGTTTTCGCTGTCCCGAGCTGCTGGACCCGCAGTTTATCCGCCTCCTTGATTCAGCCTGGGCTCTAGTCGCCCACGAGGTCTGTTCCGAAGCGGATCCCCGCTTCGGGCTGTTTCATCCGGAAACCCCGTTCAGGGACCTGCCGCTGGCAGGGCGAATTGAGCGGTACAGCGCCTTCGGGAGGGCGCTGGATGTCAGAAATCCGCAGACAGACGCAAATACGATTACGAGGAGTATGGCATGAGCGATAACTCGTATCCTGCTGATGCCCTGCTGAGCAGCTGGGAATACATGCTTCCGCTGCTGCTGCGGGGGCTTACCTTCGACGGGCGCAAGGGGCTGTTCATCCATACCGCTTCAGGCGGGACTTCCTCTGTTCCCCGGGAAGGGGATCTGGTTCTCCGTGCAGACGGCTGCGGGCCGCAGAGTGAGCGGAAGAGGAATGAGTTTCTCAGCAGCCTGCAGGAGAGCTTCAGGCAGTACTGCCTGAAGGAGGGCAGGTTTCCTCCCGCAGCAGCGCTCACTCTGGAATGCGGGACAGAAGTCCGTACTCTTCGGTGCGCGCTCGGAAGCTCCTATGAGGAGGCTGTCTCAGGTTCAGGCTGTTCGGCACTTCCGGGAGAGCGGGCAGGCGGTTCACGCGCTGAGGCGGTAACAGGAAAGACGGTTCTGGTAACCGGTGCGGCGCAGGGTTTTGGGGAGGGGATGGTCAGGGATTTCGTCCGCAGCGGGGCGTTCGTCTTTGCCGCCGACCGCAATGCTGCCGGAACACGAGCGCTTGCCGAGGAGATCAACAGCAGCTGCGGCAGGACAGCCGTATGTCCGCTGGGGGGGGATGTCACCGATGAGGGTGAGGTGGAGGCGCTGACTGCCGCCGTTATCCGGGAGACCGGAGGTCTGGATCTGCTGGTAAGTAACGCCGGGGTGCTGAAGGCCGGCAGCGTCAAGCAGATGAGCCTGGCCGATTTCCGCTTCGTCACCGAAGTTGACTACACCGGTTTTTTTATCTGCACGAAATACTTCTCCCGGATCATGGCGCTGCAGAACAGCGTGGCAGAGGGGTATCTGACCGATATCATCACCGTCAGTTCCAAATCAGGGCTGGTCGGCTCTAACAGAAACGGCGCCTACTCGGGGGCTAAATTCGGCACGATTGGCTTGACGCAGAGTTTTGCCCTTGAGCTTATCGGCGATGGGGTGAAGGTCAACGCTGTCTGTCCGGGCAACTTTCTCGACGGGCCGCTCTGGTCGGACCCGCAGAAGGGGCTGTTCGTGCAGTACCTGAATACCGGCAAGGTCCCCGGAGCCAGGAGCATAGCCGATGTCCGCGCGTTCTACGAGGCCAAGGTTCCTATGGGCAGGGGGTGTACGGTGGAGGATGTGATGCGGGCGATCCTCTATATCGTTGAACAGCAGTACGAAACGGGGCAGGCGGTCCCGGTAACCGGGGGGCAGGTAATGCTCAGCTGAGGCTGAGGATGTCCGCGCAGGGAGAAGGAGTGAAGATGATGAAGACACGAGCAGTGAGAATTTATGGAAAACGGGACCTGCGGCTGGATGAGTTTGCGCTTCCCCCGCTGCGGGAGGATGAAATTCTTGCCGAGATTGTAACGAACAGTATCTGCATGTCGACGCATAAAGCCGCCGAGCAGGGGGCTGAGCATAAACGGATACCCGATGATGTGGCGGTCAATCCGACGATGACCGGACACGAGTTCTGCGGGGTTATCCTGGAGGTTGGAGCGAAGTGGTCGGGCAAGTTCAAGGCGGGGGATAAGTTTTCGATTCAGCCGGCGCTCAACTACCGCGGCAGTCTCGACGCCCCGGGTTATTCCTTCCGGTACATCGGCGGCAACGCGACTTATGTGGTGATTCCCAACGAAGTGATGGAGATGGACTGTCTTCTGCCCTATGAGGGGGAGGCTTTCTTCATGGGTTCCCTTGCCGAGCCGGTATCCTGCATAGTAGGCACCTACCATGCGATGTACCATATTCCTCCGGGCACCTACACGCATAACATGGGTATTATTGCGGGGGGGAATATGGCGATTCTGGCAGGGGCCGGCCCGATGGGCCTCGGGGCGATTGATTACGCGCTGCACAGCAGCCGTCGTCCCGGTCTGCTGGTTGTCACCGATATCGATTCGGCGCGTCTTGCCCGGGCTCAGGAGCTCTATCCGGTAGAGGAGGCCGACTCGCTTGGTGTCCGGCTGATCTACCTCAACACGGCTGCGGAGGCTGACCCTGCAGCGAAGCTGATGGAGCTTACCGGGGGAGAGGGCTACAGCGATGTGCTGGTCATGGCTCCTGTGCGGGCAATTGTCGAGCAGGGGGACCGGATTCTTGGCCGGGACGGCTGTCTGAACTTCTTTGCTGGACCCGGAAAGCCTGATTTTTCTGCTTCGATCAATTTCTACGAGGTTCACTACGGCTCCCACCACCTCGTGGGAACCAGCGGCGGCAATACCGACGATATGCGGGAGTCTTTGGAGATGATGGAGCAGGGGAAGCTGAATCCGGCGGCGATGGTTACCCATATCGGGGGGCTTGATGCGGTCGTCGACACGGTCCTCAATCTGCCCTCCATACCGGGCGGCAAGAAACTGATCTACACGCACAAGAGCATGCCTCTCACGGCTATTGCCGATTTTGAGCAGGCCGGGGCCAGGGACCCCCGTTTCGCAGCTCTTGCCGAGATAGTGAAACGGCACAACGGGCTCTGGTGCCTGGAAGCCGAGAAGTATCTGCTTAAGCATATGTAACTGGCTGTATGCGGAATGAGGAGGTAAGGAATGAGATATTACATAGCGGTCGATCTCGGCGCTTCTTCCGGCCGGGTTGCCGTCGGTTCCGCCTCGGGGGAGTTTGTCGAAACCCACCGCTTCCCCACCCGCAGCGAGACGGTCAACGGGAGCGTCTACTGGGATATTCTCAGTATCTTCTCCGAAATGAAAAAGGGGCTGAAGAAGGCCTTTTCTCTCTAT
>CAYSRK010000136.1:0-8410 GCA_964433385.1 uncultured Spirochaetales bacterium | reverse complement strand
CATTCCCTCGTGGAGCACCGGCTCGGAGGCCGCGCTGCCCCGGGAGAGATCAGGGAGCTGTTTGCCGGCAGGTCGGAGGAGCTGATAGAAAAAATCAGCGCCGACGCCCTGCTGCTTGTCGAGGGTTTTTTCGCTTCCACGGTCTATCGCACCCTGCTCAGCAGGCACGATGCCGTAGTGGAGACGGAGGTGCCGTTCCTGCTCAGACGCAGGGGTGTGCAGGAGTATTATGTCAGGGGTCAGATCGACATCCTCGTCGAACTGCCCGACTCTGCAGTGGTCCTTGACCTGAAAAGCGATACGAAGGTCCGGGAGCATGAGTACCGTGAGCAGCTGCAGGCTTACCTCGAGGCTGCCGCTGCCCTGACAGGGAAGCCGTGCAGCGGCGCGGTAATCTATCTTCGCAATCCGGAGGAGCCGGTATGGATATCGTGACAATCAGGACGTTTCGTCTGCAGTTCAATGCGGACATAGCGAAGGGGCTGCTTGATGAGGCCGGTATAACAGCCGTGCTCGAGTCCGATGATGCCGGAGGTTCCTATCCCAATATATTTTTTTCGGGAGAGGGGTTCAGGCTGAAGGTCCGCAGCGAGGACCGTGAGCGCGCCGAGGAGGTGCTCTCCGTGCTCAAGCCTGAGCATACCGTCTGAACTGACGGTCCCTGCTATGTCCGCATGCGTTCAACTGCGCTGCGCATCCGGTCCATAGCTGTTTCGAGCAGGCTGCGCGGGGTGCCGAAGTTGATTCTGGCATATCCTGCTCCCTCAGGGCCGAACCAGGCACCGTCATGGAGCAGGATGCCGGCTTCCCGGGCGAAAAAAGCGGCTGGAGAGACTCCCGGTTTTAGCAGGGGAGCGAGGTTCCTGCAGTCGATAAAGGCGATGAAGCTTGCCTCGGGCTCTATGAGTTCAAGTTCCGGAATGAACCGGGCAAGATAATCTTTCATGAAGGCAAGGTTTTCCCGGAGGTAGACGATCAGTTCGTCAAGCCATTGTCCTCCGCTGCGGTAGGCTGCCGCAGCGGCGGTAAGGGCGAATATGGAGAGCTCGGAAAGCGAAAGGCGTTCAAGGAAGGTCCGGTATTTCGCGTTGAGCTGTTCATCGGGAATGACGGCAAATGCGCATTTTTCCCCGGCTATGTTGAATGTTTTTGAGGGGGCAGTCAGGGTTATGGAGGGAATATTCCCAGCCTGACGGCCGCAGGGGGTATGCACATGGCCCGGGTAGCTGAGGTCTGCATGTATTTCATCCGAGACTACGGCCGTTCCGTATCTGCTGCAGAGTGAGAGGATCCGCTGAATCTCCTCCTGACTCCAGACTCTTCCGGCCGGATTGTGAGGACTGCAGAGCAGCAGCAGGGTGTTTTCCGACTGTGAGAGCTGCAGTTCAAGATCGCTGAAATCGATGAGGAATGTTCCGCCGCTTCTGCGCAGCGGGCTGCGCACTACCGTGCGGCCGTTCTGCTCTATTGTGCTGAAGAAGGGTTTATAAGCGGGGGTGTGGAGCACCACCCCTTCCCCCGGCCTGGTCAGGAGCCTGACTGCGGCAGCAATGCCGGTCATGAGTCCCGGCACGGGTATTACCGTCCGGGGAGATATCGCCCAGTTATGTCTTTTTTCCAGCCACTGCACGAGGAGGTCGGTAAGTTCGGGTGAGCGGGAGGGGTAGCCGAATATCGGATGGCTGCAACGCATGCTGAGTGCTTCGACCACTTCAGGAGGTGCGGCGAAGTCCATGTCAGCCACCCAGAAGGGCAGAGCATCGGGGGCAGCCCCGAGGGCTTTAATTACCGAGGGGTCCCATTTTACCGAATCAGTGCCGCGGCGCTCAATAACTGCATTAAAAGAGTATCTGTTCATATGTGCAGCAGTATAGCGGATACAGCCTTTTCTGTCAGTTGCCAGTTGCTTCCCTGCCGGCTAATCCGCGGAAAGCAGGTCCTCATCGGTGGCGAATTCCTTCCTGCGGATCTGGTGAAATTTCTTCACGAGCTTATCGACGGTGAGGGAGGATTTCTCCTCTCCTTTGACGTCAAGAATAATCTCCCCTCCGTCCATCATGAGAAGTCGGTTGCCGAACTCAATTGCGTGTTTCATGTTATGGGTGACCATCATGGCGGTGAGACGGTAGTCTGATATGAAGGTCTTCGTCAGATCGAGGACAATCTCGGCGTTCCTCGGGTCGAGCGCTGCGGTATGCTCGTCAAGCAGCAGAAGTTCCGGACGGGAGAGCACGGTCATCAGGAGGGTGAGCGCCTGGCGCTGACCGCCGGAGAGCAGGCCGACGTTATCCCCGAGCCGCTGTTCAAGTCCCATCCTCAGCGGTCTCAATTCCTCCCTGAACAGTTCTCTGCGGCGGTTGTTGAGGCTGATTTTCAGCCCCTTGAACCCCTTCTTATGGCAGATGATCATATTGTCCTCAAGGGAGAGTTTTCCGGCGGTTCCCAGGGTCGGGTCCTGGAAAATGCGGCCTATCGACCGGGAGCGCTGGTACTCAGGCACTCTGGCCATATCGCGGCCGAGGATGTTTATGGTTCCTGAGGTGGGGAATATGGAGCCCGATATGAGATTGAGCAGGGTTGTCTTTCCGGCTCCGTTGCTGCCGATAATCGTTATGAAGTCCCCTGCATTGACCTTCAGCGAAAGGCTGCTGATAGCCGTGTTCTCGTTGACTGTTCCGGGGTTGAACACCTTGGTTACGTTTTCCAGCCTGATCATGCGCTCTTCTCCTCTTTCTTTCCGGTGTTCAACGGTTTGTCCTTGCGCGATTTTGCGATGATCAGGGAGATGATTACCAGGATGCTGGTGAGCATTTTCAGGTCGCTCGGGGTGAGGTTGATGTAGTACCCGTAGTAGCGTCCGAAAAACATCAGTGCTTTGTAGAGAACAGCCCCGAGGACAACCTGGAGGGACAGCATGCCTATCCTGTTCGACCGGAAGAGAAATTCCCCGAGCATGACTGCAGCAAGGCCCTGGACTACCATGCCTATGCCCAGGTTGGCATCGGCGAAGCCCTGGTACTGGGCGAGCATGGCTCCTGATAAGGCGACTAAGCCGTTTGAAAGGCTGACTCCGAGCACTTTCATGGTTTTCGGGTTCACTCCCTGGGAGATGACCATCTGTTCATTATTTCCCAGGGCGCCGAGCGTGATGCCCAAATCGGTATGGAAGAAGAGGTCGAGCAGGAGTTTGATGCTCCCGGTAAAGATGATCATGAAGATCAGGAGCGTGATTTCACGCGGCAGGTTGCCGCCGAGTTCGATAACACGCGAAATGATGGTGTCGACGCGCAGGAGGGGGACGTTCGCCCGCCCGCCGAGAATCCGGATGTTGATGGAGTAGAGCATGGTCATGGTAAGAATGCCGGCGAGCAGGTTCGGCACGTGAAGTCGGTTGTGGATAACGGCCGTTATCATGCCGGCAGCCGCACCGAAGAGGAATGCAAGCAGGAGACCGGGGAATATGCCAAGCCCTCCGGTTATGCTCATGGTCACGACTGCTGCGCCGGTTGCGAAGGAACCGTCAACGGTGAGGTCAGGAAAGTCAAGTATCCTGAAGGTGATGAACACCCCCAGCGCCATCACGGCGAATATAAGTCCGTCAACGAGAATTCCCTCAACCATGGCTGCTGTGCTCCTTAATCGGCCTGTCCGTAACCGCTTTCAGGGCGGGACGGACAGGCTGGTCCAGTTTACCGTTCAGTTTTTACCCCGTTTTCGATAATGACGGAGGCAGTGCTGACAAGCTGATCCGACAGCTTGAGGCCGATTTTAGCGGCTGTGTCGAGATTGATCCAGAGCTCGAAATCTTCCTGCTCGGTCATGAATACAGTGCCGATGTCTGCCGGGTCAGCCCCCTCAAGGATCTCCTTGACCAGGTACCCGGTTCTGCGGCCCATTCTGTAGTAGTTGAATCCCCAGGCGATCAGGACATCGAGACCTTCTGCTGAAGTGGGATCGGCGGAAAGGATCGGAACATTGGCGGTGGTGGCGGCATCAGCTATCGAGGCGATTGCTGATATAACGGTATTGTCAGTTGACACGTAGATGCCGTCGACCCGATCGAGTATAGCCTGAACTGCCGGCTTTACTTCCGAAGAGTTGGAAACGGCAGTTGCAACAAAATTCAGGCCCAGTGTACGGCAGGCTTCTTCGGTCAGTTCTTTGAGCAGGACGGCGTTCGCCTCCCCGCTGGTGTAGACATGGCCGATGGTGCGGGCTCCGGTAATCTCGGCAAGCAGCCTGATCTGATCCTCAACGGGGCTCAGGTCGGAAACACCGGTCACATTGCCTTCGCCTCTGTCGTATGAGCTTACCAGGCCCGCATCGACCGGATCGGTGACCGCGGCGTAGACAACAGGGAAGTCGGTTATCGCATTGGCGAGCGCCTGAGCGGTAGGTGTCGCGATTCCTACGGCCAGATCGAGTTTGTCAGCTCTGAATTTCTGGGCGATGGAGGCTGCTGCGGAAATGTCGCCGTTTGCGTTCTGCAGGTCAAAGGAGGCTTTGATTCCTTCTTCTTCAAGCACGTCTATTATTCCCTGCTCCATCGCATCGAGCGCCGGGTGGGGGGCGATTTTGGAGATGCCTATTCTGTAGGCATCGGATTCAGCCCCAGCCGCTCCGAAGAGCAGGGCAGCTGCGGCAGTGAGGATGAGGACTGCAGTGATTCTTTTCCTGGTCATACTGGTTCTCCTGATGATGTCGGTACGTACGGTGCAGCTGTTCGCTGCTGCCGTCGGCCCCCTCTGCGGAGGCTGTGTTACTATATAGCAGTACATCGGGTTTGTCCAGAGGTTTGGGAATATCCCCTCTGTTTTTCCGTGGGTGAACGGGGAAATAAAAAAGGCCGCCTTACGGCAGCCTTTTTTTCGTGCGGCACTCTCCGCAGTGCGGAGGAGCGGCCGCTGCTTCTAGTAGCGGTATGAGTTCTGCCGGGGGCGTCTCTCAAGAGCCTCATTGACTCTGAGGTTTCTTCCACCGACTTCTTTGCCGTTGAGTTCAGAGATTGCAGCCTCTGCGGCGCTGTTGTCTTCCATTTCTACAAAGCCGAACCCTTTGGGTCTGTTCGTCTCACGGTCAACAATAATGTTGACGCTGAGCACTGTGCCGAACTGCTCGAAGATGTTCTGCAGTTCCTCTTCAGAGGTCGAATAACTCATGTTACCTACGTAAATTTTCTTTGCCATACACTAGCATCCTTTTTACCGGGTCCATTTTCCCGGATTTGAAGTTTTACTTTATTTTGGATGACAAGCTTGAATCGTCTTAATCAACTGATGGGGAAGTCTACAGAAAAGAAGAAACCGCACAAACCAGGTCATAGATTAAAGATATCAGCTGCAGCCAGAGCTAAAGCATGCTGATATTAGCATGTCGGAGACCTTTAGTCAATTGGATTCTTACAGACTCTTGCATTATGAGGGCAGATATGTGAAAATTTGCTGTGCAGACGGAACAACGGCGTCTTCAGGATGGCCGTGAGCTCCTGTTTCGGGGGCAGTTTCCGCAAAAGAGGGCAGGGTGCACCGATGAACAGAACCATGATGATCGCTGTCGGAACATATGGAAATCCCGATTCCCATAATCTCCGGGTGCTGTCGGTATTCGGTGATGCTGCAGAAATCGAGCAGGCGGCAGCGGTGTCAGCTGGAATTAACCCCTCCTATGTGCTCGGTTCACGTGACGGAAAGCTGCTCTATGTCGCCAATGAGAGAAACAGGAAGCAGCACGGCGATGGGGGTACGATCCGGACTTATGCTGTCGCTCATCCCGGCGGTTCCCTCTCCCCGGTATCCGAGATCAGCTCAGCCGGAGAGAATCCCTGCTTTCTGGCTGAATCTCCCGGTGGGGTGTTTCTGGTTGCGGTCAACTACACCGGAGGAACTCTCGCTGTTTTCAGCAAGGACCGCAGGGGTGTGCCGCGGCAGCTGGTTCACAAGACCCGCCTTGTCGGATTCGGGCCGGTGAGAAATCGGCAGGATGGTTCCCACCCCCACGGTGCAGTCTTCTCCCCCGACGGCAGGTATCTCTATGTGCCGGATCTTGGAGCGGACAGGATCTGGATTTTCACCATGGACCTGCACGGCAGGCTGCGTGCGGGCGTGATACCCGCGGTCATAATGGCTCCCGGTTCAGGCCCCCGGAGCCTTGCCTTTGATGCTGACAGGAATGCGGCCTTCTGTCTGAACGAACTCTCCTCCACCATTGTTCAGTTCCGTTTCGATCGGGAAACGGGTATGCTGCATAAACACCGGACAGTTTCATCCCTGCCTGATGATTATCGGGGACCGAACCTGGCCGCGGAGCTTGCTGTCTGGAACCATACGGTCGTGGCCTCAAACCGGGGACACAATTCACTTGTTTTTCTTCACTACGATGAAAACGGATTTCACAGCGATGCTGTCTGGCTCGAGTCTGGCGGCAGCACGCCGCGGAGTTTCTGCATCTGCAGCGATCCTGAAGGCCGAACAGCCTATCTTGCGGCAGCCAATCAGGGCTCGCACACCGTACGTCTATTCGGCCTGACCGATTCCGGGTTCAAGGTTCTGCGGGATCTCAAGATACCCTCCCCGGCCTGCGTCAGGGCTCTGCCGTTTTCCCTGCCCTCCTGAAGCGGATGCCCGGCGAACGGGAAAATTCAAAAAAAATGTAATTTTTTTGTTGATGTTGGGGAAAAATATTTGTATGTTCTTAGTGAAAAATCTTAGGAAGGGAGAATAAGACCGCAACTGCCCGTCCGCCTCCTTATGGGGGCAGGGCAATGAGGCTGATTCCTTCACGAGTCTCTTATGCCTTGCAGAGGCTCACATACAAGAAAAAATCAAAAAAGATAGAGAGGTTGAAAAGATGGCTAAACAGCTGCAGTTTGACGAAAAGGCAAGACGTTCGCTCGTAGCGGGTGTGGAGAAGCTCTCCAACGCGGTGAAGGTGACATTGGGGCCTAAGGGACGCAATGTGCTTCTTGACAAGAAATTCGGCGCGCCGACGGTTACCAAGGACGGCGTCTCGGTAGCTAAGGAGATTGAACTCGAGGAGCCGTTTGAGAACATGGGTGCTCAGCTGCTGAAGGAAGTGGCCACGAAGACCAACGATGTTGCCGGTGACGGGACTACTACTGCGACAGTTCTTGCATATTCAATTATCAAAGAGGGAATGAAGAGCGTCGCTGCCGGGATCAATCCCATGGGGATCAAGCGCGGTATCGACAAGGCTGTCGAAGATGCGGTAGCCGAGATCAGGAAGATTGCCAAAGAGATCAAGGACAAGGAAGAGATAGCGCAGGTTGCCTCGATTTCCGCCAACAATGATCGTGAGATCGGCGATGAGATCGCCAACGCCATGGAAAAGGTCGGCAAGGACGGCGTCATTACTGTTGAAGAGTCAAAGAACATCGAGACAACCACCGAGTTTGTTGAGGGCATGCAGTTTGACCGCGGATATCTGTCCCCTTATTTCGCGAACAACCGCGACACTATGACCGCTATTCTTGACGATCCGTTTATCCTGATCTATGACAAGAAGATTTCGAGCATGAAAGATCTGCTGCCGATACTCGAGAAGGTTGCCCAGGCCGGCAAGCCGATCCTGATTATTGCAGAAGATGTCGAGGGTGAGGCTCTCGCCACGCTCGTGGTCAACAGCCTGCGGGGAACTCTCAGCGCCGTCGCAGTCAAAGCCCCCGGTTTCGGCGACAGAAGAAAGGCTATGCTTGAGGATATAGCAATTCTTACCGGCGGACAGGTGATATCTGAAGAGATCGGTCTGAAGCTTGAGAATACTGATCTGTCCCAGCTCGGCCGGGCTAAGTCGATCAAGGTTGAAAAAGAGAATACCACGATTATCAACGGAGCCGGAAAGGCTTCCGATCTGAAAGACCGGATCTCGCAGATCAAGGTTCAGATTCAGGACACTACTTCCGATTACGACCGTGAGAAGCTGCAGGAACGTCTTGCGAAGCTTGCCGGCGGCGTTGCGGTTATCAACGTAGGTGCTGCGACCGAGGTTGAGCTCAAGGAGAAGAAGCATCGGGTCGAGGATGCCCTGTCTGCGACCAGAGCAGCTATTGAAGAGGGCGTGATTCCCGGCGGCGGGGTGACTCTGATTCAGATCGTAAAGGTTCTTGAGAACAAGAAGATGGACCACCTTTCCGATGAGGAGATTGTCGGGTATAAGATCGTGCGCCGCGCTCTTGAGGAGCCGATCCGCCAGATCGCTGCCAACGCCGGTCTCGACGGCGCCATCATTGCTGACAAGGCAAAACACGAAGAGGTCGGTATCGGTTTTGATGCTGCCGCCATGAAGTGGACCAATATGATTTCCGCCGGAATTATTGACCCGGCGAAGGTGACAAGAAGCGCCATCCAGAATGCAGCCTCCATTGCAAGCCTGCTTCTCACGACTGAAGCTATTG
>CAYSRK010000135.1:0-3386 GCA_964433385.1 uncultured Spirochaetales bacterium | reverse complement strand
AAGGGCCCAGCTCTCCGGGCCCCCGTACGCTGCGGTCTTCACCATTGTCGGATTCGGGCTTTTCGGGAAGACCCCGCTGAATATCCTGCCGATTATCTTGGGCGTCTACCTCGCATCACTGGCGGCCCGCACCAAGTTTCAGGAGTATATCCTCATTGCCCTCTTCGGGACGGCCCTCGGTCCGATCGTAAGCTTCCTTACCTTTGAGTTCGGGCTGACCGGCCTGCCGGCTGTTCTTGCCGGCATAGCCGGAGGAACGGTCACCGGCTTCTTTCTTCCGGCTGCCGCGATATCGATTCTGCACCTCCATCAGGGGTACAACCTCTACAATATGGGGTTCACCTGCGGATTCATCGCCCTCTTTGCCGCATCCCTTGCCCGGGCTGCCGGCCATCCGGCAGTCCCTGATATGCTCTGGCACACCTCCTCCTCGCCCCTGCTCGTATGGCTGGTTCCGGTACTCTCGCTTCTCCTGATCCTGGCCGGAATACTGGACAGCGGGAAGGATACCGTGAAGCACCTGCTTGAGATCCAGAAGATCCCCGGCCGCCTCCCGAGCGATTTCATGGATATGGCCTCAACCGGAGGAGCCCTGGTAAACAGCGGGCTGCTCGGACTGGCGGGCTCTGCCTACGTGCTCGCCGTTGGGGGCGATTTCAACGGCCCGGTCATCGGGGGACTGCTCACGGTCATGGGCTTCGGCGCCTTCGGCAATCAGCTGAAAAACTCCTGGCCGATTGTGCTCGGAATCATCCTCAGCACCCTCCTGTTCGGGCAGAAGCTCTCAGCCCCGGGCCCGCTGCTTGCTGCGCTCTTCGGGACAACGCTTGCCCCCCTTGCCGGGCAGTTCGGCATACTCACCGGCATGCTCGCCGGGTTCATCCACCTGTTCATGGTGCTCCAGACCGCACTCTGGCAGGGGGGAATCAACCTCTACAACAATGGATTTGCGGGAGGACTGACGGCAACGCTCATTGTCGCGGTTATCCAGTGGAGGCGCTCCAATAAGGATGAGTTCTGACTTGACTGATTCAGAGTTCTTCTCCATAATGCCGGGTTACATCCGGGCTGCACAGCACGACGGCCTGTTCGGCTGTTGATATGGAATGAGGCTTAGCTGACGAATCGGAGCATGGAATGAAACGCAAGGAACTGATTCTGCACCTGATCGGGGAAATTTCGAGTTATCTGCTTGATGAGCACCCGCGAAGGATGGTTATCTCACTGCACCAGGAGAAGGACGGACTGCACCTCTCGTTCATGGATGACAACGAGCATACCGATGAGGAGATCAGGCGGCTTGAAAAGCTGCTCAACAGCCCCAAGCGGCCTGAACTGGCCGGCTACTATGGAGCGATGACCGGCCATGATATGCTCGGCTCAGCCCACCTTGACCTGCTCGGCTGGCAGGTGAAGCGCGCTGATATCAGCCGCATCGACCGGGGCATCAAGATAGACCTCTGGCTCGGAAGCGACCGCTTCAAGCCGGATGAGTTCTCCATCCCGAAATCGTAGGACCTGTAAAACGTTCCGGAGACGGATCATGCGTCAAACAGCTGGACCCCGTCGTCTGTCAGCTCCTTCTGGAGCTTTCGATAGTCGAGGGCTCGGGGGGTTGTCCCTTCCTTAACGCACAGTGCAGCTGAAGTACCCGCAGCCTGCCCCATGGCCATGCATACGTTCATGATCCTGTAGGAGGCCTCTGCCTTGTGGGTACCGGAGATGCACCTTCCGGCTGTCAGCAGGTTTTCAATCTTCAGCGGCACAAAACACCGATACGGGATATCATAGTTTGGAACAGGAGTCAGTGTCTGCCCGCCGTCGGTAATGTTATGGATATCCATAAAGAACCAGGCATCATGTACCGCAACGTCGGCAAACTTTCTCCCATTCAGCAGATCGTCTTCGGTGAGGATATACTCGCCGGTAATCCGCCTCGAATCACGTACCCCCAGCGTTGATGCGCTGTTCTGCACATAGCAATGCTCGAAACCCCGGACATGCTTCCGCAGGAAATTGGTAATAGTGTATATCTGTTCCCGGAGCTCCCCCTCGGCCTTCTCAATATGATCGAGTGAAGTTCCATCGATGATATTCGCCTGCGTTGCGTTCACATGGCACTCGTTAGGCCGGTCGGTACGGTAGAGTCTGACGAGCGAGGAGAAGCGGGGAAGTTCACCCGTTTTACTCGACTCCACACAGAAATCCAGGAACCACTTCATAGCTTTACTGTCGGGCATCCTGATATCATAGGTCCAGTTGCCTTCGGAAAGAAGCACGCTTTCATCCAGGCCTGAGAGTCTGAACATCAGGCTGACCGGCTGCATGAGCCCGTCTTCGTCACGTCCCTTGCGGTAATCTGCTCCAGCCAGATAGGATACGGTTCCGTCCCCGGTGGCGTCTATGATAATCTTTCCCAGCACAGCCCGGAGCCCCTGATGGGTACCGATCACCACTCCGACAATTCTCTCGTCTTTCATTAGCGCATCTACAATAGGGGACTGAAGTGAGATCTTCGCTCCTGAGTCATGCACAAATTTCGTCAGGACCATTTTAGCCCGATCGTTGTCAAAGGCCATCTTGATGGACGGGTCGCCGCCGATGAGCTTATTGATCTCAGTCGTTATCGTACCCTTCCCCACGCTTCCCATAGTCGGCCCTACCAAGGCGGAGGTCAGACACCCCCCTATGACCCCGTAGCGTTCAAGCAGGATAACCCGTGAACCCTTCCTCGCACAGCTCACCGCGGCGCCTATGCCAGCCGGCCCCGAGCCGCACACGACTACATCGTATTCTCCCAGAACCGGGATTTGTTTGTGCAGTTGAATCTCCATACCAGCTCACTCCTCTTTATTTCATGAGATATACTCCTAAAACAAGAAACACACCTACTCTTTGACTGAACCCAATGTCAGCCCCGCCACAAGCAGACGCTGAGCCAGCAGAACCAGAACAATCACTGGAATGATCTGCACCGTCACAGCCGCGTACAGCACTCCCCAGTCCACTCCATGGATCGCTCCCATGATTTCGCTGATAATCAGCGGAGCGGTACGGGCTCTGCTGGAGGTGAAAATCATGGCAAAGAGAAATTCATTCCATGAGAAGACAAATACAAAAATCGCACCGCTCGCCATACCCTGAAGGCTGAGCGGGAAGATTACCCGGGCCATGGTCTGAAGCTCCGAGGCGCCGTCAATGAAGGCTGCCTCATCCAGTTCTTTGGGAATAGCGTCAATAAAGTTCTTCATGATCATGGATACCAGCGATACCCAGAGCGAAGCATAGAGCACAATCAGCAGGATATGCTTGTCGTTCAGTCCGAGATAGTTGACTGCCGGGAACAGCGGCAGGGTCACGACGATGGGCGGCAGCAGGCGGATTGC
>CAYSRK010000134.1:0-19677 GCA_964433385.1 uncultured Spirochaetales bacterium | reverse complement strand
CAGGGTCGGCAGTCCGGCATCGGTTCCCGTACCGCTGGGAATGATGTAGTCCGCAGGCGCTGTGCCGAATTCACCGAGGAAGAACCGGTAACCGTAGAGAACTGAGCGGATGACCGATTCAGCCGAGAGGCATGTCGAATCGGTCTGCTCAAGCGCCGCGCCGGCAGGATACCAGCGATGTCGGGAAACGTATCGGCTGACTTGCCGGTAGAGGTCAGGATAGTACTCTTTCAGAAGTGCATAGCTGAGAGCTCCAGGGAAATTGACGCGGAACCGGGGGTAACGGGTCAGGAGAGAGAGATTCCGTTCTGCCGAATTCTTCAGATACTCGGTCACCGTCAGTGTGCAGTCCCAGCGGGACTGCGTCTCAAGCAGCACCAGAGCGGTCAGGAAGACCTGGAAAGGTTCTCCCGATTCGCGAAATCTTCCAGTTCCAGCCATATATTCCTCTAAAAAGAGTATACCAGAGCTCTGAAGCGCAGGTCTAGAGAAGCACTGCAGGTGAACGCAGGGTTCCCGTTACCTGTCCGATTCCCGTTTTTTCCTGCGTACGAGGCTGAAGCCGCCGAATCCGCCGAGGATGGCAATGTAGAAACCGAAATCGTACCAGAATCCGGTGTTGCGGGAATCAAAGATCGTGACGGAGTGATCAAACAGCTTGACGATCAGGGATACGGGGGCTATCCAGCCGTGCCAGATTCCCATAAGAAACCCCGCGGGCTGCGGATCAGGGGTGAACTCGGCGGCGGTCCGGGGAAGACAGCCTGCAAGCAGAAGAATCAGTATCAGCACCGCCGCGGTGAGGATTGTAGGGCCTGTTTTTTTCATTTCTGCTCCTTTGCACCTCTCTGCGCAGCGCTGCGGCTGTGGGAAATGGTGCGGTTCAGGGCGTAGACGAGCTCTTTTCTCATCTGTTCAGGAAGACTGCGGGAGACACGGTCGGCAACGGGAACAGAGGCGGGGTCAGAAGCGCAGACGAGGTCCATCAGGTCCCGGTTGGAATAGACGCTGTTCGGCGGCCTGTTCGCCTTACGGGCCGTCTCTTCGCGGACTTCAAACAGCTCCCTGAACAGAACCTTCCTTTCAGTCGGGAGGCGGCTGAATCCTTTTGCCTTTTTCCAGCGTTCGGCGGAGAGACTCTTCATCGGCCCGTTCTGCACGTAGAGGTTTTTCAGGATGTAGAGGTCGAGCAGATTCTCTCGGGAGAGTCTCTGCAGAAGCCTGTCCTTGAGCTGAAAGAGCATCCGCACATCATTCATCGCGTAGGTGACCGCCTCTTCGGAGAGCGGACGCCGCATCCAGTTATACTGCTGGAACTTCTTCTTAGCCGGGCCGACATGTCCGAACTCCGCTTCAAGCACCGCTGAGAGGGAGCTCTTTTCGTATTCCAGCAGGGCTACAGCAGGACGCAAGTCGAGGATGGAGGTTATGCGCACGTTGAGGACATGGTGGACAAGCGACGAGTCGCTCGAGGAGTCATACATGATCTTCAGCAGGTCGCGTTTCATGAAGAGCTCCTTCATGGCGCTATGAACCCCGTCAGCAACCGGGTCGATCAGCACCTCCCGGGTGCCGTCAAAAAGCTGAACAAGGCACAGGTGCTCACCGTAGCAGTGAAGGTTAAACTCCCCCTCAAGGTCGAGTGCGATGGAACTGACGCCCCTGGCCTCCAGGTCGGCAAGATACTCCCTGACGGCCGTATTTGTGGAAAGCTTCGTTATTCCCATGCCGGAGAGTATAGCAGTGAAGAGCTCACGAGGACAACCACGGTGAAGCCGACAGGAGAGCTGCAGCTGCGCTTTTACCTGCAAGCCGCCCGGTTGAGAAGGCCGCCTGCAGGTTGTAGCCGCCGGTATCCCCGTCTATGTCGAGAACTTCACCGGCAAAGTAGAGTCCCGGAGTGATCCTCGATTCCAGAGTCCTTGGGTTTACCTCCGTGAGCATAACCCCTCCGGCGGTTACCATGGCCTGGCTGAAGGAGCCGGACGAGGAGACGGTATGCTCCCACCTGGTGAGACGAAGGAACAGGGCGTACAGCTCTCCTCTCGATATCTGTGAGAACGGGAGCTTTCCATCGATTTCTTCAGCTGCCAGCGCTTTCCTGACCAGGCGCAGCGGAATCCCGGCACTGTGCAGGACGGTATCGGTATGCCGTTTTCCCCCGGCGGCAGATTGCTGACGCAGTTCCTCGAGAAAGAGCTCGCCCTTGCCCGTAAAGTCGATGAGGAGCCGGTCGTGTCTTTTCATCCGCCGGGAATTGTGTATGATCAGGGGTCCGGAAAACCCTCTGTGCGTGATCAGCAGATCACCGCGATAGGTGCCGATGTTCTCCCTCTCCCTCCAGTGCTCAGCTGCTGCCTGGGTAAAGGAGAGGCCGCTGAGTGAGGATAGCGGATGGGGTTCTGTGCAGACGGCGCAGAGGGCCGGCTGCGGGGGGATGATGGAGTGGCCGAGACTTTGTGCAAGTCTGTACCCGTCTCCATCCGATCCGGTATGCGGATAGGACTTTCCCCCGCAGGCTATGATAACCGCAGAAAACTCCGCCTCCGTTCTGCCTGCGGTAAGGGTGAAAGCTGCTCCCCTCTGTATCCCGGTCACCCGGAATCCGGTCTTCACGACCACGCCGCTGAGCCTGCAGGCCTGCTCCAGGGCTGTGCGGACGTCAGCTGCCTGCAGGGAACGCGGAAAAACCTTTCCATCTGAGCGTACGGTCACCGCAACCCCTAAATCAGTGATGAAGCGCATCAGTTCCCGGTTGTCCATCTGGTAATACGCATGCTTGAGAAATCTGGACTGCTGCCGGCTGCTGTAGCGGGAGAGGAACTCAGCCGCCTCGTCGGGGTCCGGAACAGCTCTCTCCCGAGACCGGCTGATGTCAGCTGCCGGCGAAGCGTGGGTGAGGTTGCACTGTCCCGATCCGGTAATACAGAGTTTCAGGCCGGTTTGCGGCTGCTTCTCAAAGAGGCAGACCATCCCCTGACTCCGGTTTTTCAGGTGCTCTGCTGCAGAGAAAGCGGCGGTCATCCCTGCCGGACCCGCTCCGATGACGGCGATCGGTTTCACGGTTCTTTTCTGCCGGGATGTTCAGCTTTCCAGGAGGCTATGTACCTGAGATTCCCCGCATGCTCAGGCGGTATCGCTATACCCGGGTCCTCCAGCTCCCACGCCCCGCAATATCCGAGGTGCTGCGCAGTCTGCGCAAAGTGATACATGGCTATGCCTATATCGATTCTCTGAATGACAAACCCAAGCCGATTGCCCGCGTAGTGCGGGGAGAACTGGAGGTAGAAGCTGTAGCTCTGCCGATGGGCATCGAAGACCACCCGCCACGGCTGTTTGTTTGATGCCGAGGGGGCGGCTCTGACCATCTCAAGCGCCTGCGAGAGGGGACAGGCGGCGAGGTCGTGGAGAGGAGAGCTGAAGCTGCCGCTGAAAAACAGTTCATGCGGGGGTTTCCTTTCGGAAGAGCGGGCGGCTTTGCGCATGAACCGGTCGATAACGGTTCGTGAGGCTGCAGGATACCCGACCGGGGTGACGCACGGCAGCCTCTCATCGGGCTTGAGACAGGCCGCTTCGGCAAAACGGCTGCGGCTGAACGTGCCGCCGAGCCAGCAGGTTCCCAGGCCCAGGCCTGTTGCGCGAATGATGATGTGCTCAAACACGTAGCCGTAATCTTCCAGGGTGAATCCGCCCTCGGCTGCTGGGCATATTCCCGCTATGTAGGTGTTCGCTCCCCGGATAACCCCGTAGGTCCCGATCTCACTTTTCTGTGCGGCGGGCCGTGAGGGTTCAGCCCTGTCGATCAGGGCGAAACGCAGCGGCGTGCCGAATGGAGGGGAGACCGGCTCACGGATGATGTCGGCAAGTTCCTGCCTGTCGGCGTGTGAGAGCGGTTCATCGCTGAATGAGCGGCAGGAGGTTCTCTTTGCCATCAGCGCAGGATAATCTGCTCGTATGCCGTGCAAAAGTTTACTCCAGGTCGTACTTCAGGCGGTTGTTCTCTTCGCTGATAAGCCCTTCGATAAACAGCTCATCAATGATTTCAATCACTTCCTTCTCGCTCATGGTTCCCTTTACGAGGGAGATGGCGTATTTATGGAGCGTCATTCGTTTTCTCGGCCGCTTAGCCTTGTCGATTTTCCGCAGGTTGTCCAGAATCTTGTTCATGTGGCCCTGGTCGATGGAGGGTTTCTTCTTTGTCTCGAGAATTTCGACAATACTGTTAATTCTTTTGCACTTTATGTTTTTCTTCGTGACGTAGCGCACGACCGGGTCAAAGCCCTTGTCCTTGGACAGGATGATGTACTCGCTCTTCTGGTCGACCCGGGTGAGAAAGCCCAGATAGTAGGCGATGTGAAAATCGAGGGCGTTGTTCCCATTGCCGTCGATCTTGATCCAGTCGAAGTTGGTCCCGAACCGCTGGGCATCGGCGACCAGGCTGAACGGGATCTTGTTCTGGGACTTCCCGATAAATATCTTTACCTGTATGTCAATGTCCTCTATGACTGAGAGGTCTATCTGCTGGATGTTCTCATAATCTATCAGCAATATTTTTTTCTGCATGCTCATTTCTCCTGATATGTAGGTATTCAGATACCGGAGGCGGTATCCGTATCGATGGTTACTGGAATTCCCTCCCGCACGAAATGGGTGAAGAACAGCTGTTCCAGGTCTTTTTCGCGAATTGTTCGGCTGAAGGATATGCGCAGCTTGTCGCCGCAGGTGATTGCCGAACAGTTGACGGGGTTGATCGGATTCGGCCCGAGGTAGAGATCGAAGTGGCTTATCTGCTCCTGCATTACCGGAGGCAGTTCAACACTCCCCAGATTGGAAAAGGTTCCCGAGAACCGGTTCTCACCGAAGTAGTTGAAGATGATGTTCATCACCAGGTTCTTGAAGACCAGCGGAACAGCCCTGATAACCGGGTTCAGCTCCAGGGCTACATGCTCGCTCCAGACGGCGGAGAGATACTTTTCACTCTTTTCGTACCGGATCGCGTGGTGCACCTGATGGAGCACCTCCTCAAAGGTGTAGTCTCCCAGGTCGGGGTTTATGCCGGGTTTGATGAACTGGGAGAAGTTTCTGAGGGTCTTCGAGGGGAACATGCTTCGCAGGTTTACGGGTACCGAGAGCCGGATCGCTTTCTTCCTGCGCGGGGACTGCGTACGTTCCTGCAGCTGATAGAGGGAGAAGATGAGGACCGCCGATATGTACTCGGTAATGGAGACCCGTTGTTCACGCGTTTTTTTCAGCAGCACCGAGAGAGAAATCTCCCCGGTAATGACAGTCAGCCCCTCATGCGGCAGGCGGGTCCCGCGCAGGTGGTAGACCCTGGGCTCCTTTACCGGGCGCCTGAGTTTTCCCCGGTAGTACCTGATAAAGGCGTTCTCAAACTCTTCCGGATCGGGGTCTTCGGAGGGATCGAGAATCCCTGCTTCGTACGGTACGAGAATACCGAACCTCCGCAGGTATTCAGCCAGGATTGTCTTGAGAAAGACCAGCGCCCCGTACCCGTCAGCTGCGGCGTGAAAGACATCCAGGGAGATGGTACGGTCACGGTAGAGGATCCGGAACAGATAGTCGTTGTTCTGGGATCTCACAATTCTGGTGCCCGGATAGGAACTGTCTTCACGAATGAGCGGTGGGCGGGGATTAGGTTCCAGGTAGAACCAGAAGAGGCCACGGCGAAGGCGCACCTTCAGCGCGGGAAAACGGTCGAGGACAGCTTCCGTCGCTTCAGTCAGTTTCTCCGGGTCTGCGGGCTTATGCATGACCGCGTTGAGGCGGTACATGCCCGGATAGCGCAGACTCTCAATTGCCGGATAGAGATTGCCCGCGGTATCGAGTTTCAGCCAGTCGATGTTCTTCCTCATCCCCTCATCCTGTCGGAATAGCCGCAGGTCGGCAGTGCTGCGCAGACTGTCCACGGCTTACAGAGCAGTGTATCGGGAATCGGCGATAAAGTATAGAATCCCGTTCGCACCCTCAAGGGAGATATGTCAGCCTTAGTACTGCTCGGCCGGAATGAACAGGGCGGCGAGGATGTACGCGGCCCCGAGCGGAAAGAATCCTGTGGCGGCGAGCAGAATCAGGAACACCAGGCGGACGATGCCCGTCGACATTCCCAGCCAGTCGGCCAGGCCTGAGCAGACCCCCCAGAGGAGTCTGTCGCGGGAACGGCGAAGGGGTCTGCGCCCTGAGCGGGCGGTATATGATGTATGTGCGTTGCGGCTGTACTGCTGATAGTCCATAGATAACTCCTCTTTGATCGTTTACTGCTGCTGATTACATGCAGGAAGCATGCCAATAGATCTGCGGCTGGAAGAGCTCCTGATGGGGGGTGAGCACTCCAAGGGGGCTCTATGTGGTAAAAAAAACCGATGCAAGAGTTTTTTTTACCGCTTGCTGCCGAGAACGGGGGTGATTGACCAACTGCTCTGTGAGCCCGTACAATATCCTGTACACACTGGTGTTTCATGCCGGACAAGGAGGCAGGAGATGGATACGGAGAAACTGTTGCCGGAAATTGTTAAGCGAAGAGCCTTCAGGGCTTTTTCGGACAAGGCCGCAGACCGGGAGACGGTGGAGAGAATTATGGAGGCCGCCCGCCGCGCACCCTCATGCGCCAACAAGCAGCCGGCCCGCTTTATCGTCTGCTTCTCGGATGAGGCGCGGGAGAAGGGTAACCGGGCCCTTACAGGGGGCAACTACTGGGCAACGCATGCAGCGTTTCTTGTCTTCGCCGTAACCAGGGATGAGCTTGACTGCCGGATAGCGGACGGAAGGGCCTACGCCCAGTTCGATACGGGGCTTGCAGTCGAAAACATGCTGCTGCAGGCTGTTCACGAGGGGATGATCGGCCACCCGATGGCGGGGTTCACCCCCGAGACGGTCAGGAAGGAGTTTGGGGTTCCCGAGGACTACAGTCCGACTGCAGCGATTGCCTTCGGGTATCCGGGTGACGGGGATTACCTGAACGAGAAGCACCGTGAAGCTGAGGGGATGGAGCAGGTCAGGCTTCCCTTTGAGAAGACGATCTTCATGGACGGCTGGTACGAACAGTCGTAAGGCGGCAGGCAGCCGCGCCGCACACCCGCATGTTTGAACCGCCTGCACCGGAGGCATGATTTGGGCAGGAGCAAGGGTCCGGCAGGGAGAATCCTGCGGATTGCCGGCAGGATTCTCGCCGGCTTGGCCGCTGCAGCAGTGCTGTATGCGGCGGCAACTGCAATCGGCGGACTGATTCAGGTGAACATCCCTCCGAAGGATACGCCTTTCAGTCCGGATCAGCAGGTGCAGATCTTTTTCCTCAACAACCGTTATCACGTGGAGATCTGTCTGCCCGCTTCCCTGTGTCCGTTCCGTGACGAGATCTTTGAGGTGAGGGGCGATGTCGGTCCTGAGGGGGGATACTACTGTTTCGGATGGGGGGATCGGGTCTTTTATCCGGTTACCCCGTTTCTCGAGGACCTCAATCCCGAGCTGGTGTTCCGCGCTCTGTTCCTGCCGACATCGGCGGCGATCAGGATCTCGTTCTATGACGGTCCGATCCGCGGAGATATCGTCACCCCTTACCGTGCCGACAGGCAGACCGTTGAACGCCTGTACGGATTTATCGACTCGTACCTCAACCGGGGCAGCTCGGGAGAGCTGCAGGTCATACCGCCGGAAACGGTGAACCCTGTGTACGGCGACAGCCTGTTCTTGGAGGCTTCGGGGACCTATTCGCTGCTGTTCACCTGCAATAACTGGAGCTCCCGCGCTCTGCGTCAGGCCGGGATACAGACCGGCATCTGGACGCCGCTGGCGTGGAGGGTCGCCCCCGGGGGCGGGAGCGAATGATGCCGCTCAGCTCTCCTTCAGATCCAGCCTGATGTGCAGTTCCTTCAGCTGCTTTTCGTCAACCCGGGAGGGAGAGTTCTCCATGGGGGAGACGCCGACGCTGTTTTTCGGGAACGGGATCACCTCCTTGATCGACTGCTCTCCGGCCATGATCATGACGATCCGGTCGAGTCCCGGAGCAATGCCGCCGTGCGGCGGGGGGCCGTAGCGGAAGGCGTTGAGCAGGAACCCGAAACGCTCCTGAGCTTCCTCCTGCGAGAAACCGACAATGGAGAAGATGCGTTTCTGGATTTCCGGGTCGTGAATTCTGATCGAACCGGAAGCTACCTCGTAGCCGTTGAGGACCAGATCGTACAGATCCCCCTTCACCTCGCCGGGATTCTGCTCCATTGTATCGAGGTACCGGTCCTGCGGCATCGAGAACATATGATGGGCCGCCTCCCAGCGCTGTTCCTCCTCGTTGTACTCAAAGAGCGGAAAGTCGATTATCCAGCAGAATACGAAGGTGTTCGGGTCGGTAAGTCCGAGATCACGCCCAAGCCTGGACCTTACAGCTCCCAGGGCCGTGCAGCAGGTCTTCCAGCTGTCGGCAGCCATCAGAAGCAGGTCTCCCGGTTCTGCCTCAAGCTCCTTGATGATCTGCTTGGCCTGATCGGCGAAGAACTTGGCCACGCCGCCCTCAAGACCTGCCTCTGTTACCTTCATCCAGGCAAGTCCCTTTGCACCGTAGATCTTCGCTGTCTCCTCAAGCTCAGCTATCTGGCGGCGTGAACTGCCCCCGCACCCGTGGGCATTGAGCGCTTTCACCGTACCGCCGGCATCCAGAACTCCCCGGAATGCGTTGAACCCCGACTGGGAGGCAAACCGGTCAAACGGTTTAAGCTCCAGGCTGTAGCGCAGGTCGGGCTTGTCGCTGCCGAAGCGGTTCATGGCTTCTTCGTAGGAGAGCCTGACAAAAGGATCTGTGAATTCATACCCGAGGGTTTTTTTGAAAACATGGCGCAGACAACCTTCGGTAACCTCGAGCACATCATCGCGGGAGACGAAGCTCATTTCGAGGTCGACCTGGGTAAACTCCAGCTGCCGGTCGCCGCGGGCATCCTCATCCCGGTAGCACCGCGCTATCTGGAAGTAGCGGTCAAATCCTGAAACCATGAGAATCTGCTTGAACAGCTGGGGGGACTGGGGAAGCGCGTAAAACTTTCCCGGCTGGATGCGGGAGGGAACCAGGAAATCCCGGGCTCCCTCGGGAGTCGATTTAATAAGGGTAGGAGTCTCTATCTCGAGAAACCCCTGCTGCACCAGATATTCCCTGACTGCGGCGGTAAAAGCGGATCTGAGCCGGATTCTCCGCTGCATGCCGAAGGAGCGCAGGTCGAGGTAGCGATAGGTAAGCCTGAGGTCCTCCTTGGCGTCCGACTCCTCATCAATCATAAAGGGCAGGACATCGCAGGTGGAAAGCACGGTCAATTTCTGCGCATTGACTTCCACCTCCCCGGTCGGCATGGCGCTGTTGACCATAGCCTCGGGCCGCTCACGAACCTGGCCGATAACAGCTATGCAGTACTCGAATTTCAGTTCGTCAGCGAGACGGCGCAGCTCCTCTGAAGCTTCCTCTCCGATACAGACCTGGGTGATTCCATAGGCATCCCTCAGGTTGATGAACTGAATGCCGCCGTGATCGCGTTTTCGATGGACCCAGCCGTTGAGCGTTACGGTCCGCCCGGCATCTTTTTTCCGCAGTTCTCCGCAGGTAGCGGTTCTCTTGTCATGTTCCATAGGCACGATACTAGCATAATTACGGGCAGATCGACAACAGAAATGATACAGGCAGGGCAAGTTAAACAGCTCTCTGATACCTGAATCTCTCTGTTGCAGCGGCAGGGGGGTGTGGTACAATGCCGCATGAAACGGAGCACTATTATCGTAACGCTGAACAGAACCAGGACCCGCAGTATTGTTACCCTGCTGCTTCTGTTCCTTGCCATGGCGATCACCTTCTTTTATTCAACCGAGCAGTATCGGGCAAACCTGATCGAGCTGAGGAAAAATGAGCTTGTCCGGCTGGTGCAGATCAGTGTGAACACCATAAGCCCCATAATCGATGAGTACAAAGCCGGTTCCATCTCCCGGGAGGAGGCGCTTGAAGAGGTGGTGACCCTCACCAGGAGGATGACCTATTCGAGTGAGACGATGGCCAACTATGTCTTCATGAGTTCCTATGACGGGACGATGCTTGTACAGCCGCTCGAACCCATGCTGCAGGGGACAAACCAGCTTCAGATGCAGGACTCGGCGGGCAACTATCTGGTGCAGGACCTCATTAAGACGGCCACAAGCGAGGAGGGGGAAGGATTTGTGACCTACACCTATCCTCCCCCGGGTTCTGAGAATCCCGGTGAGAAGCTCTCCTATGTGCGCGGCATCCCGGAGCTCGAAGTCTATATCGGTACCGGCATGTTCTACTACGATATAGAAAAGCTCTACCGCAGCTACCTTGTAGGACCGATACTGGTCTTTCTGATCTCTTTTTTCGGAATCAGCGTGCTGCTGATTGTCTACCTCCGCCCGCTGCTTAAAGCCAACCAGTTTCTGCTTCACGCCTTCCATCAGATGACTGACAACCCGGAAGATCAGATTGCCGTGCCGTTTGAGCAGTTCCGGGAGGATACCGATGAGCGGATTATCATGGAGGGGTTTGATCACATGGTGCGGTCTCTCCATGAAAGCAGAACGGAGCTTATGGAGTCGGAGCAGCGCTACCGCCACCTCTATGAGGAGAGCACCGGGGTCAGGATCATCCTCGATCGGGATGGGCGGATCGTGGACGCAAACACTTCCTTCCTGAATGAGCTCGGGCGCACCAAAGACGATTTTTCCGGCCGACCGCTGGCTTCACTGGCGATCAGGTCCCATCGCTCGAGAACAGCTGAGATGCTTAAGCTTATCCGCAGCGGAACCTACGCCGGAGGATACGATTTAGACATCAGAGACCGCGGCGGAAAAATCCGCACCATCCTGATCACAGGAAGCTACGTTCTCTCGGGAAAGACCGGGCACCTGCTTCTGTCGGGAGTAGATATAACAAACAGGAAACAGGCGGAAAAGCAGGCCGCACTGCAGAGAGAGCAGCTGATTCAGGCCGACAAACTGGCATCCCTCGGAATCCTTGTCTCGGGAGTTGCCCATGAAATCAGCAACCCCAACCAGTTTATCCTCTCCAACACCTCTCTCCTGCAGGGGATTTGGGATGAGATTTTCCCGATAGTGCAGGAGTACCGTGAACAGAACGGGGAGATATCGGTTCAGGGCATACCCGGATCCCAGCTGAAGGAGGCCGGTTCCTCCTGCATTGAGGGAATTGTGGAAGGCGCCCGCAGGATTGACAAGATCATCTACGATCTGAAGTTTCTCTCCCGGGATGAGTCGGGCCAGCCGTGGTCGGAGGTGGATGTAAGCCATATCCTCCGCTCATCGCTGAACCTCTGCAATAATATGATCAGCTCAAGCGGAACCCGGCTGAAACTGCGGCTCGAAGAGAATCTCCCCCCGGTCTGGGGGAATGCTCAGCAGCTGGAGCAGGTCTGCATCAACCTGCTGCAGAACGCTGTTCAGGCCATGGAGGGCCCCGGCAAGACCCTTGAGATCAGTACCTCGTATGAACCTGACTCCGGTGTCGTCAGGCCTGACTCCGGTGTCGTCAGGATTGAGTTTTCAGATGAGGGAGTAGGGATGACGAAAGAGCAGATGAAGCGGCTGTTTGACCCTTTCTTCACGACCAAACGGGAATCGGGAGGTACCGGTCTCGGGCTGAGCATCTCCAGCTCGATCATTCTGGAACACAGGGGTCGCATTGAGTTCAGTTCCGAAAAGGGCAGGGGAACGAGAGCGGTCATCTGCCTGAATTCAGGCGGTGCACAGACAGCGCGGGATTCCCGATGAGCAAGTGCAAACCGTTTACCTTTTACGTCTCTTCGGCAATAATAACCCTGACAGGCAGCTGTTTCAGCTGGATATCATGTACTGAACTGTCCCCGCACACCATGAAGGAAGCGCACTATGTCTGAACAGTATCCGGAGCGTCCGATTCTCATCGTCGATGACGAGCCCTACATTCTCTCTTCGCTCAGCAGGGTTCTCAAGG
The DNA here is from genome assembly GCA_964433385.1 of uncultured Spirochaetales bacterium. Taxonomy (GTDB): domain Bacteria; phylum Spirochaetota; class Spirochaetia; order JABMQR01; family JABMQR01; genus M55B182. The sequence goes on along the minus strand of CAYSRK010000134.1, from coordinate 7,691 downwards.
CCGATGGTCTCGGCAACATTGTGACCTGCAGCGACAGCCGTGAAGTCCTTGCCCTCACGAAGGAGCTGTTCCCGGTGATGATTCTCCTCGACCTCACCATGCCGTATGTTTCTGGGGAACAGCTGCTTGAAGAGCTGAAAACCCGCTGGCCGGAAATCCCGGTTCTCATCATCAGCGGGGTTAACGAACTCTCGCTGGCAGTCCGCTGCATGCAGCTTGGGGCAGCCGATTATCTGGTGAAGGCTATCGAAAACAACCGCCTGATATCAGCGGTGCGAAAAGTGCTCAGCCTCCATGAGCTGATACAGGAAAACCTCAAGCTCAAACAGAGCCTGCTGTCCGAAGAGCCGGTTGACAACGCCTTCAATGCGGTCCTGACAAGAAACAGCAGAATGATCTCCCTGTTCCGCTACCTGACGGTTGTAGCGAGAACATCACGGACGATACTGCTCAGGGGAGAGACCGGGACGGGTAAGGAGCTGCTCGCTGAGGGCATCCACACAGCCAGCGGGAGGAAGGGCCAGTTTGTCTGCATCAACATCTCGGGTCTTGATGATACGATGTTCTCCGATACCCTGTTCGGTCACAAGCGGGGAGCATTCTCGGGAGCTGAGGAGAACCGCTCCGGCCTGATAGAGCACGCCTCCGGAGGTACGCTCTTCCTTGATGAGATCGGGGACCTGACGCCCTCCAGCCAGATTAAGCTGCTGAGACTGCTGGAAAAGGGCGAGTACTATCCGCTTGGCTCAGATATAGTGAAGAAGAGCAGCTGCCGGATAGTAGCCGCTACCCACCACGACATTGAGAAGCTCATCCGGGAGGAGCTTTTCAGGAGGGATCTCTACTACCGGCTCGCAACCCACGAGGTGATTCTCCCGCCTTTGCGTGAGAGGTTGGAGGATCTGCCCCTGCTGACCGAACACTTTCTCGAACTCTCCTGCAGGGAACTGCAGTGCACGGTCACCCCGCCGACGCGGGCGTGGTACAGGTGTCTGGCCGCTCTCCCCATGGAGGGGAATGTCAGGGAGCTGCAGTCAATCATTGAAGCATCGGTGGCGGCTGTTGCCGAGAGCGGGTGCAGCATGATGAGCGCCCTTGAGAGGGTCTGCGGACCGGCCGCCGGAGGATACGGCGGTGAGAGCGCGGAGGGTGGCGAAGCGGAGCATCAGCTCCAGTTCGACTCCTCAGGACCGCTGCCCACCCTCAAGGAGGCAGACCGTCTGCTGATTGATGAGGCGCTGAGCAGGAGCGGGGGCAATATATCGCAGGCTGCCAGGATGCTCGGCATAAGTCAGCCTGCGCTGAGCAGGCGTCTGGCCAGGATGCAGAGCTCACAGGAATAGGTATGCGCTAGGGTATGAAAAGTCCCCTCTTCTATGCAAAAATGCATGACTGATCCCCGGGTGCCCTTTCCGCTTGAAGGATTGTCATACAGCGGAAGAGCACAAACATCACTCTGCAGAGATCGTCAGCCGCTGCTTTTCTGCCAGGGCTCTTTCGCAGCCGAAGGTTTTCCAGGATTGGCACACTTTCTGCTTTTCTGCATCCATGACAGGCCCCGATTATGTAATAATGAATGGGAATATCCGCACCATGGACAGGAGCGGCAGGATCTGCACCGCCATGGCGGTAAAAAACGGTCTTATTGAGGCTGCAGGTACCGATGAAGAGGTGCTCAACGGTGCTCCCGCAGGAACACGGATTATCGACGCCGAGGGAATGACCATTGTTCCCGGATTCAATGATGCCCACTGTCATCTCCTCTCTCTCCGCGGCAAACAGCTGCTGCAGGTTGACTGCAGTCCTGCAAAAGCCCGTTCCATTGAGGATATCATCACCCTTCTGCGGGAGAAAGCCTCCCGGACCCCCAAGGGAGAGTGGGTGCTCGGCGGCAGCTACGACTACGCGAAGCTTGCAGAGAAACGTCACCCGACCCGCTGGGAGCTTGACCGGGTATCGACTGAGCATCCGGTTCACCTGCGTTCACAGACCTGCCACAGCGGCGTGGTCAATACCAGAGCCCTGGAAATCAGCGGCATAGACAGCTCAACCCCGGACCCTGACGGCGGGGAGTTTGCCCGAAACAGCGACGGACAGATAACGGGTCTCTGTTTTGAGGAGGCGCATTTTCTCTTCGTCACGGGCATGGGACGGGAAGGATCGTTTGTTCCCTCCTACTCCACTGCTGAACTGGTTAAGGCGGTCTCCCTAGCCTGCGATGAGGCGGCTGCCTACGGAATCACCAGCGTTGGTGACGGACTGGTCGGTCCTCCTGAAATTGAGGCGTTTCAGGAGGCCCGGAGTTCCGGTTCCCTGCGCTGCCGCGTCTATATGAACATACTTGACAGTTACTTTCCCCGGCTGAAGGCAACCGGCATAAAAACCGGGTTCGGGGATGAAATGCTGAAGATCGGGGCGGTGAAGCACTTTGTTGACGGAGCCATAGCCGCTCACACCGCTTGGGTGAGCGAACCCTATCGGAACCGGCCGAACTACTACGGAATTCCGACCCGTTCAGCCGAAGAGACCGAAGAGCTCGTCCGGGAGGCTCACGGCTACGGGTGTCAGATGGAAATCCATGCCAATGGGGACCGGGCTATCGATATGGTGCTCACCGCCTTCGAGAAGGCGCAGGCCTCCCGGCCGGCACCGCCGATGAGACACCGGATAGCCCACTGTACCGTCGTCAACCCGGAACTTGTCGAACGGATCAGGCTTGCGGGTGTCATACCGCTGCCGTTTACCACCTATGTCTGGGAGCACGGCGAGAAGATGGATGCCTACGGGGACCGCATTGAGATGATGTTTGCCCATAAATCCTTTCTCGATGCCGGTATTCCGGTGGCCGCCAGTTCCGATAACCCGTGCGGGACGCAGGATGTCATGACCGCCCTTCAGGCTATGGTGACGCGGGTCAGTTCTGAGGGGCTGCCTATCGGCCTCTCCCAGCGGATATCGGCAGAGAAGGCGCTCTGGATCTACACGATGGGCGGAGCGTATGCCACCTTCGAGGAGAACCGCAAGGGCAGTCTTGAGCCGGGAAAACTGGCCGATTTCACCCTGCTGGACAAGGACCCGGCAGCCGTTGATCCATTCTCCATCCGCGATATCGCGGTCATGAAAACCTATCTCGGCGGCAGGGAGGTGTTCAGCAGATAGTACAACGGAGTTTTTTCAAGGGAGCAGCCGGAGCAGATGTTCCGGATTCGATACAAAGGAGGAGTGACTATGTCTGGAAAGAAACAGTATCCCGTGAGAAGGGTTCTGTGGACGCTCATCATTATCGGTTTTGCCATAATGGAGTTTCCAGGAATCTTTTTCATCAACAGGATTGAACCCCTGATTTTCGGCCTTCCGTTCATTTACGGCTTTACCATCGTCATGTGGGCTATTATGTGCGCTATCATGCTCATCGGGTATAAGCTGAATTGGGGCAAAGGCAGCGATTTCAAGGATCCCGAAGAGAAAGCAGGAGGCAGATCATGAGTCAGGGCGCTACAGCAGTCATTATTATCGGTTTATTTATGCTGATCCCCCTGGTTATGGGCGGGATCGCCAAGAAGAAGAGCCTGCCGACAACCGAGGACTTCTTCGTGCAGGGCCGGGCGATGGGATCCCTGGCCGTATTCTTCACCGTTGCCGCCACCTGGTGGAGCAGTTTCGCATTTCTTGGTTCAAACGCATACTTCTATACCATGGGACCTGTCTACTGGACCGGAATTGCGTGGAATATCTTCTTCGGCGTTCTCTACTACCTTGTCGGCAAGAGAATCTGGTTCTACGGCAAGAAGAACAACCTTATTACCCCCAGCGACTTCTTTCAGTTTCACTTCCGCTCCAAGAAACTGAACACGTTCATCACCATCATCATGCTGCTCTTCACTCTGCCGTATCTGCAGATTCAGCTTACCGGAGGAGCATATCTGATCGAAGTAGCATCCCGGGGGGTCATTCCCTGGAAAATCGCGGGCCTGCTGTTCTACGCCGTCATCGTTATTTACGTGTGGGCCGGCGGTCTGCGGGCAGTCGCCTGGACTGATATTTTCTACGGGGTCCTGCTCTTCTTCGGCATGATCTTCGCAGGATTCTACATCGCGACCAAGGTCGGCGGCACCCAGATGCTCTTCGAGAAGCTGATGGAGACTGCTCCTGAGAGCCTCACCCTGCCCGGACCGAAGGGGAATGCAGGTGCTATGCTCTGGGTCTCCATGTTCATCATCACCCCGATCGGCGCGTTCATGGGACCGCAGCTGTGGACCAGAATGTACGCCGTCAAGTCTTCCAAGCTCTTCAACCTCATGCCCTTCCTGCTGGGGTTTGCGGCAATCGCCTATATCGGATCAATGCTTGTCGGCAATACCGGCATCATCCTTGAGCCGGGAGTAACTCCTGCGGACCAGATTCTGCCGGTTATGCTCTTCAAATATGCACCGTTCGCTCTTGCCTCGCTGATCTGCGCCGGAGGAGCCGCGGCCGCCATGTCAACGGCAAACTCTCAGATTCACTCCATGAGCGCCGTCTACACCGTCGATATTCACCAGAAGTATGTCAACAAGAATATGACGCAGAACGGTCTGGTGTGGGTCGGAAGAATTGCCATTCTTGTTTTTGCGGCTATCGCCTACTTCATGTCGATCTTCATTCCCGGCCTGCTCGTTTCCATCGGCTTGGTCGCTCTCTCGGGTACGGCCCAGGTATTCGTTCCCACCGTCGGGGCGCTTGCCTGGAAGAAGAGCACAACCGCCGGAGCAGCTGCCGGCCTGATTGTCGGAATCGGCGCTCTAGTTCTCATAACCTTCATCCCCGGTATAAAGGCGCCGTTCGGCATGCACTCCGGTCTGTTCAGCATCATTCTCAACGCCATTGTTTTCATCCTCGTCAGCCTCGGTACCAAGGCACGGGATGAAGCTGTCCTGAAGGAGATTGAAGTCCAGAAAGAGGAGTATGAGAGACTCTATTCATAACTGACATCTCATTGTTTCCCCCCAGGCCTTTCCTTTCACAGGGAAAGGCCTTTTTCAGGTTCCGGATGGGATGAAGCGGAGGTCTCCCGATACGGTGGTTACCGTTATCGGCCAGGTTCCCTCCCCGGCCGTTCCGACTGCCTCAGTATCGAGCTGTTTCGAGAGGGTGAAGGGCTGGCTCCCCTGAAGGTTGCCGCTCGTCGTGGTGAATGAGAGGGTTGCCGATATCTCCTCGGTAAAGCCGAGGCGAATATCTCCGCTGGTGGTCTTCAGATCGATCGGTCCTGAGAGAGCCTGCAGCGAGAACTGAAAGTTTCCCGATACAGAGCTTCCTGAAACAGCCGCTGCGCTGCCGGTGAAGCTGACGTCACCGCTTATGGTACGCAGGTCAGCCTGCGTTGCGGAAGTCTCCGTGAGGGTAAGGTCGCCGGATATGGTGTGGAACTTCAGTTCCCCTACGGAGATTCCGGAGCCCCTGCAGTCTCCGCTCGAAGTTTCCATTGCCAGATCAGACCACCCGGCATTTTGAGGCAGGGTAATATCCCCTGAAACGGTATGGATGGAGAGCGCACCGGTGTAGGTGCGCGGCAGATAGAGCGTCAGCCTCATCGAACGGGCGAAGGTATTTGCCCTGTTCGGCCAGTCAACGGAAATAAAGCCCGATGAACCGGCTCTGTCGGTGAACAGATCGGGCTTTATCCGGGCAGACCCGGTGAGGACCGCTCTGGCTTCCGACTCCGGGGTCTGTTCGATGATGATATCAGCTGAGACAGTCGTGAGGTCAAGCAGGGAGAGGTCGTCAAGGGAGAGCTGTGTCTCGAGCCTGATGTTTCCCGCCTGATCCTCTGAACTTCTCAGCCATGAGAACCGGGTGCCGGTAAGAAACCGGGCAGCTCCCAGGGCTGCCAGAACTATGAACAGGACACCCAGGATTACCCGGTTGGTACGATTGCTGTTTTTCATACGGACTGCTTTCTACTCTTTCCCAAACCGGTTATCCCAGTCCGACTCTTTGTCCTTGCCGCGAAGCACGTCATCCTCCATTCCCGCAACCTTCTGCTTGAGCTTGTCAAACTCATCTTTCAGGTCGTGGACCGTCCTCCGCCGGTTTTCCCGGTACTCATTCTTGAAGTCCTCCCGGTAGTTTTCATCATCGTCATCCGAAAACTTGGACCGGTACAGCGGTTCAACGGGGAGAAAGATGGCGGCAAGCAGATAGATGACTATGATAGGCATGAAACCGGTGAAAACGGCAAGCAGTATGACAGCCAATCGGATCGGCCCGACGGACAGTTCAGCCCATTTTGCCAGCCCTTTGCAGACGCCGAAGACCTCGCCGTTTCTTGCTCTGTATAACTTACCCCTGACAGCCATGATCATTCCTTATTCCTTGTCTCTTTGTAGATAGTTTCCAGGTTTTCTATCCGGGACCGAAGCGACTTCATATCCCGGTAGATCTCTTCAATAATCTCAGCCTCCCGATCCTGCCGCTGCTCGCCTTCCATCTTGGACTGGCGTTTGCGATCCTTGCGTTTCATCGCCTCCAGTACAATGACGGTGACGCTTACCACAGGGATGCCGACTACGATCAGGAGAACTATCGCCGCTTCGCCCATCATATTACTTCTTTTCCTTTGCAACCGAATTTTTCAGAGCTTGCAGCTCAGCTTCCACGTCGGCATTCGATTCGAGTTTCTGGAACTCGTCCTCAACACCGCCGGGAGGGGTGAAACCAGCCATTTCAGCCTCGGCTTCCATCCGTTCGATCCTACCTTCAAGCTCACTGAAGCGCTGAAACGCCTTGCTTCCGGCCGCCTCGCGGATCGTCTCCTTCGCTTTGATCTGCTCCTTGGCATGAATGCCGCGCTGGATGAGGAGTTTGTGCTTCTGCCGTACAGTCTGGAGCTTCTCCTCGATCATGGTGATGTTTTCCTTGCACTCGCTGATGAGCTTATCAAACTGCTGCACGTCGGTAAGCAGGACGTCAAGGTCACGTTTGTGCCGCATCTTCTCCGAGAGCGCCTCACGGGCAAGATCGTCCTTCTTGTTGGCTACGGCAAGTTCTGCCCGGGACTGCCAACGCTTCATAACCTCTTCGGTTTCACGGATCTGCCGTTCCACCTTGGTTTTCGCAGCTATTTTTGCGGCGCAGGCCGACTTCTGCTCGACGAGGGTATCTTCCATCTCCTGAATCATAAGCTTGATCATCTTTTCCGGATTCTCCGCCTTATCGAGAATCGAGTTGATGTTAGCGCTCATAATGTCCTTAAATCTTGAAAAAACTCCCATGGGTATCCTCCCTATCAAAATAAAATCTTTTTCGTGCAGATGCAAGACTTCATTTCTCTACTGGAAACGACAGTCTTCATGTATCAATAAGCAGTAACCGTGCCAACTAAATATTCTGCCCTGAACGTGCCCTAAACTCGTATATACAGGGAAATCAACCTGTAATAGACTGAAAGTACAGAGCAGCTGGCCGATACTGCTGATCGTCTCTGGTATTTTTTACCTGACACCGGTACAATAGACCAGAATCAGGGGGAGATGAGCGATATGCCGAATTCTCAGGGAGAAAAAAAACTCGACCAGACGCTGGGAGACAGCGAGCTTTTTCTTGAATTTCAGGAACAAATCAGCCGGGCTGCGGTAGTTGACCGGCCGGTGCTGGTTATCGGGGAGCGGGGCAGCGGGAAGGAGATGGCAGCTTCACGGCTCCACTTTCTC
>CAYSRK010000133.1:0-4905 GCA_964433385.1 uncultured Spirochaetales bacterium | reverse complement strand
ATAACCCGGATGTCCAAACAGCTCCCTGCTGCATCCTCTGGCCCGATAAGGACCGGCAGTGGCATCAGATAGTTCCCTTGCTGCAGGATTATATGGAAGAACTGTTTGTGCTGGGTGACTACGATCCGCAATCGCGGACCGGTCCTGGAATCTGGCTGCGCTGCGTCATTGCCGGGGTCATCGATCCCTGGAAAGCCTTCACTGACGACCTGATTCCCATTCTCTATCTGCCCGGATTGAGCCGGTCAGAGCTGCGCATCGTCGAAGACTGTCCTATTGGATTGAAGCCTGTTATTGAACTGCAGTACCGGGGAACCTACTGGAGCCAGCACAGCAGTAAGGACTGGACCCCGGTTGCCTTCTTTACCTCATCCTGGGGCGGTTTGAATCTGCAGATAGCCAAAGATGTCAAAACCCGGGAAGCCCTGCAGCGTTCCCTTCCGGTTCTGCTGGATGAAGAAGTGGAATCTCTGCAGTCATTGCAGCTTATCGATGAAAACACTATTAACAGCATCGGCGTTCCCGATCTTCCCAAACTGATGCTGCAGTACATCAACGATGGAGAAGCCTTCAAAGAAACAGTCATACCCCGTACCTGGAGCTCATTCTGTTCTCTTTGTGAGAGCAAGCTCTCTTTCAAACCTGATACTGAAGGACATCTGGCTGCTGCCAAGGCACTGGCAATCCACACCGGTCCCTGGAGAAGCATATGGGAACGCTATGTTGATACTCCGCATCTCTATCCTCTAATCATAGACCGGATCCGGGCCTGCAGCATGCCGGTACCCGATCTCTTTGTCGATCTGAAGCAGGTGGAAGGCTGGCCGCAGTACACCGACAGCGAAGAAGCTCAGCTTCTGCAGTCGCTTATCTCCTTACATGAGCTCACTCTCGATACCTTTCGTTCCCGCATCCTGGAGCTTGAAGAGCGACACCGCGAACGGCGGAACTTTCTCTGGGCGGAACTCGGTCATGCGCCTCTGGCGATGGCGCTCAAAGCACTGGCTCAACTGGCACAGGCAACTAAACAGCTCCTGCCTTCCTCTGATATTCCCGTATTGCAGAACGCATATGCCCAATGGGGCTGGCAGACAGATGATGCACTCCTTCGAGTGTGCGCCTCGATAACCCAGACCAGCCATGAACAGCCGCTTTTTTCAGTCGCCCGCAGTCTCTACCTACCCTGGGCGCAGGAAGGAGCACAGAAGCTCCAGCAGCTGAGTCTTGATGCCGATTATCCTGCTGAACACCATACCGATCAGCCGCAATACCCTGAGAGCACCTGTCTGCTTTTTGTCGACGGACTCAGGTACGACATAGCTAAACGTCTTACAGTAGCCCTCCAGGCCCGAGGGCATATGATCCAGGAATCCCTCCGCTGGGCACCGTTTCCCTCATTGACGGCGACTGGAAAGCCGGCGATTTCTCCCGTAGCCCATCTGATAACCGGCGGCAGTATCGACGCCGAAGGGTACCCGGAAGTTGCACAAACACGAAAGTCACTTAGAGGAGGCTATCACCTGAATAAGCTGTTGAAAGATTCCGGTTGGCAGGTGCTTGACCCCTCCGAATGCGGCAGCGGAACCGGGTACGCCTGGACAGAATTGGGAGATGTGGATCATGAAGGCCATGCTTTCGGCTGGAAACTGGTCCACCGTCTGGATGCCATAGTGCAGCAGGTCAGTATGCGGGTAGAGGAGCTCCTTAAATCCGGCTGGAAGCAGGTGAAGATCGTCACCGACCACGGCTGGCTGCTGGTCCCCGGAGGGCTGCCGAAAGCAGAGCTGCCAGGAGCGCTGACTGAGCAAAGTTACGGCCGCTGCGCTGTGATCAAGCCCGGAGCGATTACCGAAGTCGGTCGCCTTCCCTGGTACTGGAATGCTTTTGAGTTCTTTGCCTTTGCTCCGGGAATACATGCTTTCCGGCAGGGTGAAGTATATACCCACGGCGGAATCAGCCTTCAGGAATCGTTGCTGCTGGAGCTGATGGTCAGCGGAAATGAAGCCCCTGCGGCTGCGGGAGTGCGAATAACTGAAATTACCTGGAAAGGTCTTCGCTGTGCGTTGATAGTCAGTAAGGCCAGCAAATCCTTCACTGCCGATATCCGCACCTCGGTACCGGATCCTGCCTCCAGTGTGGTGTTTTCCACTAAGAACATACGTGAAGATGGTTTTGTCTCACTTGCAGTTGAGAATGTAGACCTTGAAGGCAGAAAAGCCTATGTGGTGGTACTTGATTCCAGCGGAGAAATCGCAGCCCAGGAACAGACAGTAATAGGAGCGCAGGGATGATCAGTTTGGATACAATTGACAAAAAAGCTGCCGAAGTGTTGGAAGGCTACCTGGTGCGTAAAGACCTGGTGCGGACTTTCAGCCGCCAGTTTCCGGTTCCCACCTATGTGGTGGAGTTTCTTTTGGGCCGCTACTGCGCCAGCATAGAGCAGGAGGAGATTGATGAGGGACTGGAGATAGTCCAGCGTCAGCTCGCTTCCAAAACCGTACGGGCAGGAGAGGAGCAGCTGTTTATCAAGCGGGCCAAAGAGATGGGAGAAGTCAAGCTCATAGATATCATCACTGCCCGTCTTGATGCGCGGGCAGATATCTATATAGCAAGCCTTCCCAGCCTCCAGATCAATGATGCCTTAATCTCATCAGAATTGGCGAATAAACACGAACGGATGTTTACCGGCGGGTTCTATGCCGAGATTACCTTAAGCTATGATGCAGCGGCAGGCCAGGAGGCGAAAGGCCGGGCATTCAGGATCGAAGCGATCAGGGAAATCCAGCTTTCAAAGCGGGATGTACTGGAAGAGTTGACTGAAGCCCGTAAAGCATTCAGCACGCACGAGTGGAAGGACCTGCTGCTGCGCTCGATCGGGATAGAACCGGAACAGCTTTCCGAAGCGCAGAAGAACGCTCTATTTCTGCGGATGGTGCCCTTTGTGGAGCGCAACTACAACATGATCGAGCTTGGACCGCGTGGGACCGGAAAAAGTCACCTGTTCCAGCAGATTTCCCCCTATGCGCATCTGGTATCCGGCGGGAAGACGACGGTTGCCAAGATGTTTGTCAACAATTCCAGCGGTCAGCGGGGTCTGGTCTGCCAATATGATGTGGTCTGTTTTGATGAGGTCTCCGGTGTCTCTTTCGATCAGAAGGACGGGGTCAACATCATGAAAGGCTATATGGAGTCCGGGGAGTTCAGCCGGGGCAAGGAGAACATCAGGGCTGACGGCAGTATCGTGCTGGTGGGAAATTTTGATGTTGATGTGGAGCAGCAGCAGCGGATCGGTCATCTTCTCGGTCCTCTCCCGCCTGAGATGCGTGATGATACGGCTTTCATGGATCGAATTCACTCCTATCTTCCCGGCTGGAACGTACCGAAGATTGATAAGCGCCTGCTGACTGATCATTTCGGTCTGGTCAGCGATTTTCTCTCGGAGTGCTGGCGCCATCTGCGTTTTGAGAGCCGGCTGAACCTGCTGCAGAACCGTGTCTTTTTCGGCGGTGCTCTTTCAGGAAGGGATACCAATGCAGTAAACAAAACCTTCAGCGGACTTATGAAGCTGCTCTATCCGGGTTCTGATATTCAAATCCCGGATGAAGATATCGAGTGGGCGGTCCGTCTTGCAATGGAATCCCGCAGAAGGGTGAAGGAGCAGCAGAAACGGATCGGGGCAGCTGAATTCCGCAACACCCATTTCAGCTATGTCATGGGGGAAGACGGGGTGGAGAAGTTTGTCACAACCCCTGAGCTGCAGAATGAAAACAGCATTGGGACTGATCCGCTGGAACCCGGACAGGTCTGGGCCATCAGTCCTGGAGGAACAGACAATCATGCCGGTCTCTATCGTATAGAGATTAATGAAGGACCCGGATCAGGAGTAAAGATTCTGAATAGCCCGGTGCCGCCTGCTTTCAAGGAGAGCGTGGGGTATGCCCAGCAGAACCTCTATGTCCGAGCAAAGCAGTTTTTGGGAGATCGGGATCCCCGTCATCATGAGTTCACGATCCAGCTGCGGGCTTTCGATGCAGCAAAATCTGGCTCTCAGGTTGGCGTTGCAGTTCTGATCGCCATGTGCACCTCGATTCTGAAGAAGAGCGTCCGCGGCGGGCTGATTATAACAGGGGAAATCAACCTGGGAGGATCGATCGAGCAGGTGCACAATCCGGTAAACATCGCAGAAATTGCCGTGGAGAAGGGTGCTGCCGCCCTGTTGATGCCGGTAACCTGCAGAAAGCAGCTCTACGATCTCTCCGATGATATGGCAACCAAGGTGGATATCCAGTTTTACTCGGATGCGAGGGATGCGCTATTAAAATCAATTGTTGAATGATTGAAATGCAAGCCAATAGCAGTACTGCAATTATTACTATCAAAAGGAGGAAATGATATTGCTAATAAGAATGATTTGTATGATTGGGTTATTGAAGCTTTCTAGGCTATGGGGAATCAAGGTACCAAATTTATCTGGAAGAATTATGATCAGGTTTTAAACCTCAAGAAATGTTCAATACATGACAGTAAGATAAGTGATAGGCTGCTAAGAACCTTAGGAAAAGAACTTTATTCCTACAGAGGTTTATTCACAGGAAATTTGGGTGTTAATAAAACTGAATCTTAAGAGGTGAAATGTGGATAGTCAAAAACAAGAAATGCTGCAGATACATGAAGAAGTATTTCAATTTCTCAAGGAATTATATGATCAGAATCCTTCATTCTTATTTACCATGAGAAAATCAAATCGTAGTAATCGGCTTGAAGAAGGGTATTGGTTCTTGGGGAATGATAAATACCTACAAGTATCTTTTTGGGATGGAATTGATGTTTATCAAAAAATCTCTAGAATCGGCTTCTTTGTCGAAAAGAGAAGAGAAGGCTGGGTTTCAAATGTCTATTTTACTT
>CAYSRK010000132.1:0-4844 GCA_964433385.1 uncultured Spirochaetales bacterium | reverse complement strand
CCTCTCGCGCCAATGGTACTGCGGGTTAGCCGTGGGAGAGTAGGTCGTCGCCAGGCTTTTTTATTGTCCTCTTCAGAAACAGACAGCCCGGCTGTCAGTCATTTCTTCAAAGTAGCGTTCAAATGCAAGGGGTCGGCAGACCTGCGGGTTCAGCCCCTTGATATCCGGCAGACCGCTGTACAGCGATTCATTGCCTACAGAACGAACCGTCTCCTCTTCTGCCGCAGAATCCATCCTCAGGGGAGCGGATGCGGAAGAAGCAGTGGTGTTCCAGATGTGTATAAGCAGGCTTGCCGCTTTTTCCGCTCCCCTGAAGAACAGATCAATAAATCCTTCATTTGAGCGGTTCTGTGGGAGCCACGGGTGCTGCCAGACGTTTCTGCGGGAATTAAGCACATCAAGGTAGGCGGGAATTTCCTGCGGGTGTGTGACTGCAATGAGGTATCTGCGGTAGTGGTTATCCTCAACTGCGGCAATGTTCTTACGCAGGGATGCATCGATTCGGTCGGTTTTTTTGAGAAAGTGCATCGTATCATCGTAGGCGTTGGAGACTCTGAGCGCTATTTCGGAAGGGCTGTACCGATTTCTGCTCTCAGCAGTTATAGTATCGAGGGCCCGAGAGTGAAGACTCACCAGCTCCCCCGGGGCTGTCTCGCCGAGATACACCCTGTTATGAAAGGAGACTGTTCCCGGCAGCGGAAGACCCAGCTCACGGCAGAGAGCGGTGTCGAGCATCCGCTCGCACAGAGGGTGAAAGAACCGGTTTTCCGGACTCCATCCTGATATATACGTGATATAGGGGTGGGTTTCTCGATCCAGTACGGCGTGGGTGATGAAGCCTGCGGTATAGCAGCCCAATGGTGAGTTCCATCCGAGGCTGAAGTCTGAGAGGGTGCTGCAGAGCTGGGCTGTGTAGTCTCCGTACATGCTGCGGTGAATCCTGCGTCCCCACATCAGGGAAGAGGGTTTTGTGCGCTGATTGTGCAGAAACAGATCCGGTCCCTGGCACCCGAGCAGAAACCAGGCGGGATGGTCAGCTTTCCGGCCGGCAAGCCGCAGGACGGTCTCTCCGAAAACAGCATGTGAAATATGAGCGGGCATACTTGGAATTTAGCGGCTACGTGGTAAAATAGCAAGCGGCCTGAAGCAGGTAACCGTTTTTCTGCACAGCTGCCGATTACGTGGGACTGGGTCAGTCCCGGGGAGAGTAGATGGGATGATCAGTCTCTACAAGCCAACCTTCAAGCGTAAAGATATGGATGCGGTGCTCAGTGCCATGGTTGATGAGAACCTGCTGCCGGCGCAGAAGTACGAAGAGTTTTCCATCCTTCTGACCCGCTGGTACAGGGCGGAGGGGTGTCTGATCCTCCGCTCATACATCCGGGCTGCAGCCACGGCGTTCAAGCTGGCGGGAATCTGCAGTGAATCAGCGGTCATCATCTCTCCGCTTTCACCGGTGTGGTATGTTGATCTTCTCCAGCGTATGGGGAGCAGAGTCCTGCTGGCCGATGTCGAGCTTTCAACCGGCTGCATGGCGAGTGAATCAATTCTGAACCTCTCCTCTGAACATCCGTCAGCTGTCGTGCTGCGTTCACCCTTCGGCAACGGCGGTGAATCCGTCCCGGCAGCCATCAGAGGAATCCCCATTATTGAGGATATGACAAAACCCTTCGGATCTGATACAACTGGCAGGGGAACAGGTGCCGGTATCTACATCACCGCATTTGAGGAAGACGGAGTCATTACGACCGGCGGAGGCGCGGCAGTTTTGACGATGGATAAGAAATTCAGCCGGCCGCTTTCCGAGGCGGCGGAAGAGATGGGAAACCTTGAGATGATATCCGAGATACAGGCTGCTCTGGGTATCAGCCAGTTCAAGGCGATGGAATCCCTTGTCGGGCGAAGAAGGGAGTACTATCAGCTGTTCAGGAATGCCCTGGGAAAAACCCGCCACAAACCTCTTCTTCTCGATTCCCAAGAAAACCCGGTTAATGCTTCCATGTTTCCAGTTCTGCTTGATTCAAGGGTACAGGACGTACTGAAGTATACGAAGCGCTATAAAATTGAGACAATCAACCCGTTTGACCCCTGTGCGCTCGACCGGTTTCCCGAGGATGCGGAGCGTCTGCCGAATGCAGCCGCCCTGAGAAAGAGGACGCTGCAGTTTCCCCTTTATCCCATGCTTACCCAGGAGCAGCTGAAAATACTGGTTAAGGTACTTTCGACCCTGCCCTGAACTCTGCTGTAGGGAGGGGAATAACGGGCCGAACACCCGTAAAGAGGTGCTATGAAACGATCAATACGAAAAGTGCTCATTGTAGTGAATGTTCTCAAGCCCCGGGCTGCGGCTCTTGTACAGGAGATAGGCAGCTACCTGCAGAGCAGGGGGGTTGAGTATCAGATTGTTCGGCTTACGGGCAAGCGCGTTGACCCGCCTGCGGTTGACCACTATGACCTGGTCTTCAGCCTCGGAGGGGATGGAACAGTGCTCTTCTGCTCGAGAATGCTGCAGACAAGCGGGGTCCCCATCCTTGCAGTCAACCTGGGCAATTTCGGTTTTATCACCGAAGTTTCAGCGGATGAGTGGCTGGAGGTCTACACCGCATTTGAGCAGGGCAACACCGGACTTTCTCACCGGATCATGCTCCGGGCTTCTGTTACCCGCAACGGGGAGAAGGTGTTCTTAAGCCAGTGCCTCAACGACCTGGTTGTCAAGGCGAACGGGGTTTCAAATATTGTTAACCTGAAGCTCCACCTGAACCAGACCCGCCTGGGCACGTTCCGTGCGGATGGAATCATTGTTGCGACACCGACCGGCTCAACAGCCTACAGCATGGCTGCCGGGGGACCCATTGTCGACTCTGAGATGGATGCGGTAATCGTCACCCCGATCTGTCCTTTTACGCTCTCCAACCGGCCGATCGTCGTTTCAGGTAAGGATGTTATAAAAATTGAGGTGCTCAAGCATCAGAGAACGGACTTGAACCTTTCGCTGGACGGGCAGCAGATGCTCCCGCTTTCAGAAGGTGATGTGGTCACCGTCGAGCGTTCCATGGGCAGAGCGCTGCTGATTCTCTCGAGCAAACGGAACTTTTACGAGGTCGTCAGATCGAAACTCAACTGGTCGGGAGAAAACGATGCTTAAAACTCTCCACATCAAGAATTTTGCCCTCATAGACCGGCTTACCCTGGAGTTTGGCCCTGGATTCAACGTCTTTTCCGGTGAGACCGGTGCAGGAAAGTCGATTCTCGTCGGTGCCATCAATCTGATTATTGGAGGCAAGGGTGATACCTCCCTGATCAGGACCGGTACGGACGAAGCTTCTGTAACCGCTGAAGTGAGAATCAGCGAGGCTGCAATGAAAGAGCTGCAGCCCTGGTTCACCGAGCACGGCATAGAGCCGGACGGAGATGTGCTGATCATAAAGCGGGTATTGCGCTCCGGGGGACGGGGGAGCATCTATCTCCAGTCCGAACCTGCTGCGCTGAAGGATCTGCAGTACGTGGCGGGCAGCCTCTTCGACCTCCACGGGCAGCATGAACACCAGTCAATCCTCTATGATGCCGGACAGAGAAAGCTGCTCGATGCCTATGCTCAGGCTGAGCAGCTGCGGGAAGCGTTTACAGAGCAGCAGCGCCGCCTGAAAGCGGATCGTAAACGGCTTGAGCGCTGGGCCGCCGACGAGCAGCAGCAGCTGAGAGAACAGGATATGCTAGCCTATGCGGTAGACGAGATTGATCGGGCTTCCCTGGCCCCGGGGGAGGATGAACAGCTGCAGCAGGAACTCCATATCCTCAGCAAATCGGAGCAGCTGTCAGAGCTGGTCGATGAATCGATCAGTCTCCTCTACGGCAGTTCTGAAGAGCGGGGAGCGCTTTCCGGACTGAAGTCTGCAGTCTCCATGGTGAGAAAGGCCTGTGACATTGATACCTCACTGGAGGAGAGTCATTCCCAGATGGAGAGCGCGCTCTATGAAATCGAGGATGCCTACGAAAAGGTGCGCAGCTACCGTGATCATCTCGACTTCTCGCCGCAGAGGATAGACCAGCTCCACGAACGGCTGCAGCTGATACACTCCCTTAAAAGGAAGTACTCTCCGAAGGGACAGGACCTTGGAAGCGACGGCATCGCAGGGATTCTCGCCTTCCGGGACGAGGCGGCAGATAAAATTGCCGCCTTTGAACATCGAACAGAGGATCGAGAGGAGCTGGAACGTCGGTGCAGACAGCTTGAGGAGCAGCTGGGCAGGACTGCCGAACAGCTGACAGCAGTCCGCCTGGCGGCATCCGAACGGCTCGGACCGGCAGTCACCCGTCACCTTGCTCTCCTGGGCATGCCGAAAGCTGACTTTCAGATCGCGGTGACGCAGGAGCATACCGGTGAAACACTGGCAGATGCACCGCCGCATGGTGCGGATACGATAACCTTTCTCATCTCTCCCAATACCGGTGAACCGCTGAAAGATCTGAAGCAGATTGCCTCGGGAGGAGAACTGTCGCGGGTCATGCTTGCCCTGAAGACTGAGTTTTCAGCGGAAGATACCGTTGATACCCTGATATTCGATGAAATAGATACCGGAATCGGGGGTTCGGTTGCCTCATCGGTCGGAAAGCACCTGCTCTCCCTGGCCCGTTCCCGGCAGGTTCTGTGCATCACCCATCTGGCCTCCATCGCTGCGGCGGCTCAGTCCCATTTCACCGTATTCAAGCGGGAGAAGGATGGCCGTACTGTAACCGAGGTTGCTGAACTCTCCCGTGAAGAGCGCGTGGGAGAGCTGGCGAGGATGCTGTCAGGCGACCCGGAAGCAGAGTCGGCCGCAGCCCATGCCCGGGACCTTCTCGGA
>CAYSRK010000131.1:0-4415 GCA_964433385.1 uncultured Spirochaetales bacterium | reverse complement strand
AAATCATTGGAGATGCAGGCAACAGCATACGGTGCTGCATAAGATAGGAAGAGAAAAATCAGAGTCTTTACAGGCTCTTGGTAGACTTTTTATAGGAGAGAGAAAACGTGAATATTAAAGCATCAGACGTAAAAAAATTGCGTGATAAAACCGGAGCGGGGATGCTCGACTGCAAGAATGCTCTAGTCGAGACCGGCGGCGATTTCCAGAAGGCCGAAAAAAAACTCAAGGAGCTTGGTCTTGCGGCGGCTGCCAAGCGCAGCGGCCGGGCTACTACGAACGGGCGCGTTTCAACCGCGACGATCCCGGGTAAGGCCGGCATATTAGAACTTGCCTGTGAAACCGATTTTGTCGCCCGCAACAAGGATTTCATCGCTCTCGGCGACCGGCTGCTTGAGGTTATCCTCGAGAAGGGTAAGTCTGCGGTAGACGATGAGCTTGAAACGATGGTCAAGGATCTGATCAGCACAATCAAGGAGAATATGGCCCTTAAGCGTTTTGCGGTCATGGAGCTCGCTGATAACGAAACAACCTCCGCCTATATCCATGGTGAGGGCTCGATCGGGGTCCTGGTACGCTTGGCTGCCGAAGATCCTGCCGTGCTCGCCGATGAGAGACTCAAAGAATTCCTCTTTGACTGTGCGCTTCACATTGCAGCCTTTAACCCGATGTACCTTTCCGATGCGACTGTGGACAGCGAGTATCTTGAGGAGCAGAAGGATATCTTCACCAAGCAGGTTGCCGCTATGGACAAACCGGCTAATGTTATTGAACATATCGTAAAAGGGAAACTGCAGAAACACCTCTCAGAGGTATGCTTCCTGCAGCAGCCCTTCGTCAAAGACGATAAATCGAGTGTTTCGCAAGTTCTTGCAGCCCTCGCAAAGGAGCTCGGGACAAAACTGGAAATCATAGACTACATCTACTACCGTGTAGGCGATCAGGAATAACCTCAACGCCTCCGGCGGAATGGAGAGGAGTACCATGAAAACCGTAATCAGCGGTGCGGAAGACCGCATGAAAAAGACCATTGCAGCCCTCGAACAGGAGTTCAACACGCTGCGGTCCGGACGCGCCTCCACAGCTCTCTTTGACAAGATTAAGGTAGACTACTACGGACAGGAGACGCCGCTTAATCAGGTGGCCAGTATTTCCGTCCCTGAGGCACGTCTGGTAGTTATCCAGCCATGGGACAAAAGCCTGCTTTCCCCGATTGAAAAAGCGCTCATGAAGTCCGAACTGTCGCTCAACCCGAACAACGACGGAAAACTCATCAGGATTAATATCCCGCCGCTTACCGAGCAGCGCAGGAAGGAACTGGTGAAGATGGCGAAGAATATTGCGGAAAACAGCCGCGTCAGTATCCGCAACATCAGAAGGGATGCTATTGAGGAGCTGAAAAAACTGGAGAAACAGAAGGAGATCACCGAGGATGATCTGAAGCTCGGTCAGGATGAGGTCCAGAAGGTCACCGACTCCTTCATTGCCGACATCAATACCATGCTGGACGCAAAAGAACAGGAAATTATGGCAGTGTAGTGATGGCCGAACATGATCATCACGCCGCTTCCGCCCTCCCGGTCCATATCGGCATTATAATGGACGGTAACGGCCGCTGGGCTCATGCCCGTTCGCTGCCGCGCACCTCGGGTCATCTCGAGGGGCTGAAGGCCGCCAAACGGATTATCAGGGCGGCGGCGGTGCGGGGTATACCCTATCTCACTCTGTATGTTTTCTCTACTGAAAACTGGAAGCGTTCCTCCCAGGAGGTTTCCTATCTCATGGGACTCATCGCGCAGTATATTAAGCGGGAGTACCCGTTTTATCAGGAGATGAACATCAGAATCCGCCACAGTGGAGACCGGGAGAAACTTCCGCCCAAGGTGACCCGCCTCTTGGATGAGGCGGTCACCTTTACCTCCGGTCACTCGGGACTGACCGTCAATCTGGCGGTCAACTACGGGGGGAAAAACGAAATACTCCGTGCAGTGCAGGCCTGGTACACAGACTCGCGGGCAGGGGGCAATCCGCAGGAACTGACCGAAGAGCTGTTCAGTCAGTACCTCGACAACCCGGATATCCCCGATGCAGACCTGATCATCAGGACTGCCAATGAAAAGCGGATGAGCAACTTCCTTCTCTGGAAAGGCGCCTACGCCGAATTCTACTTCAGTGAAAAGTTCTGGCCCGACTGGCGGGCAGCCGACCTCGATGCTGCTCTCAGGGAGTACCGAAACCGCAGAAGACGCTATGGGGGGATTGATCAGTGAACACGGTAGTCAAACGGGTGCTCATCACGGTAACCGGAATCCCCCTGATCCTCAGCATCATCTTCTTTCTCCCTCACCTGCACTACCTTGCATTTCTTCTTGTAGGACTGGTGTTCACCTATCTCGGTACGAAGGAGGTACGCGCGCTGCTGCTGAATACTGGTCAGGCTGACCGTATAGCTGTGCTTCCCGTCATGGCAACGCTCATTCCTGTCGCCGCCCACCTGCAGATCTTCTACTTACCTGCCTTTCCCCTCGTCGAAATCCTCATCATAATCCTGGTCTCCTTCACAGCGCTTGATGAGATCATAACGGGAGGGGGGGATGATTTTTCCAGGTCCATGGTGAGAATCGGATTCAGCCTGATCACGCTCATGTATCCGGGAATGTTTGTGCTCTACCTCGTACGGCTTACCGCATTCACGAATGCCGGCTGGTTCATCGTCCTTCTCTTTCTGCTTATCTTCTCAAACGATGTCTTCGCTTATATCTTCGGCATGCTCTTCGGCCGTTCATCGCAGAATATCGTCAGAGTAAGCCCGAAAAAGAGTGCTGTGGGTTTTATCGGGGGAGCGGTTATGACCGTGGCCATCGGCTATACGTTTCTTGCCCTCATCCCGCAGATCTTTACCGCCCGCCGTGTATTTGTAGAACTTGCCCTGTTTCTCATGATTTCCCTGACCGCCAATATCGGGGACCTGATAGAATCGGTCCTTAAGCGGGCCGCTCGGGCGAAAGATTCCGGCGGTCTGATGCCGGGCAGGGGGGGGATCATGGACTCCATCGATTCCATCGTATTCAGCGCCCCGTTCTTCTATTTTTTCCTGCTTATGATGCAGACGGAGTAAGCGATGAAAAAACGAATCCTTCTGCTCGGATGCACCGGCTCAATCGGGGCAAGCACCCTTGCTGTCGCTGCGCGCTATCCCGAGAGATGTGAAATTGTCGGCGTCTCGGCTCACTCGAACGCAGCCGCGCTCCTGGCAGTCAGGGACCGCTGGCCGGCAGCGCTCACCGCTCTATCCGGTTCGCAAGGACGGGAGACGCAAATCCGGGATGCAGTCACCTTTACCGGGACCGACGGACTTCTTGAGATGATCCGCACCGCAGATGCCGATCTGGTCGTAAACGGCATCGCCGGGGCTCCGGGGCTTGCCCCCTCCCTAGCGGCTGTAGAATCAGGCAAACATCTGATCCTTGCCAACAAGGAGACTGCCGTTATGGCCGGCAGGCTGATCTTTGATCTGGCTGCCCGAAAAGGGGTTGACCTGCTGCCGGTGGATTCTGAACTCTCGGCGATCCTGCAGCTCATCCGCCATCGCCCTGCCGCAACGGTTGCCTCCCTTATACTCACGGCTTCAGGCGGACCCTTTCGAACCCTGCCGGCAGAAAAGCTGGCCGAGGTTACCGTGGAGCAGGCTCTACGCCATCCCACCTGGAGCATGGGATCAAAAATATCAATAGACTCAGCTACCCTGGCAAACAAGGGACTTGAGGTGATTGAAACCCACATGTTCTTTCAGACGCCCCCCGAAAGGATCCAGGTGCTCGTTCACCCGCAGAGCATCATCCACTCAATGATCACGACCACTGACGGCTGCATCTATGCCCAGCTCAGTGCACCGGATATGAAAATCCCCATAGCAAACGCCCTGTTCTATCCCGAAATCGCAGAGGAGCAGATAGTCCCCTTCGATCCTGCAGGTGCAGTCTTAAGCTTCGAGCAGCCCGATCTGGTCCGTTTCCCGATGCTTGCCTACGCCTACGAGACAGTCCGCAGGGGCGGGTCCTATATGATCGCCTACAATGCGGCTAACGAGACTGCAGTCGAGGAATTTGTCCGCTCCCGGATTTCTTTTACCGGCATCGCTGAACTGACCGACCGGGTACTGCAGTCAGACTGGTCCCATACCCCAGAATCATGTGATGAGGTATTCGCAGCGGATGCAGCGGCGCGTTCGTGCAGCAGGGAGCTGCTTGAAAAGGTATGATTGCAGTAACCGTCATCATAGGACTGTTGGGACTCGGGCTCGTCGTCATTGTCCATGAGTACGGACATCTTCTAGCTGCCCGCCTGATGAAGATCGAAGTTGAAGCGTTTGCCGTCGGCTGGGGCCGGCCGATCCTGCGCTTTCGCCGAAAAGG
>CAYSRK010000130.1:0-3802 GCA_964433385.1 uncultured Spirochaetales bacterium | reverse complement strand
ATCCCGTTTCCTTATGTCTACCGCAATCCCTTCGGCTGTCCTGATGACAGAGTCGACGAACAGGCTGCCGATTTTCTTGAGCGGGTTCTCGACGACAGTCACTCCGGCTTTTCCAAACCGGCAGCGGTCATTCTCGAATCGGTCCAGGGTGAGGGCGGAACGATAATCCCCTCAAAGCGGTTTCTGCAGCGGGTGAGAAAGATCACCGAAGAGCGCGACATCCTGCTTATCTGTGATGAGATCCAGTGCGGTCTCGGCCGGACAGGGAAGATGTTCGCCTTTGAGTACGGCGAAATTGTGCCCGATATCGTCACTATGAGCAAAGCTCTCGGCGGAATCGGGTTTCCCATTTCGGCGATCGCCTACAAGGAGGAGCTCAACACATGGCCGCCGGGCAAGACGATCGGTACCTTCAGGGGCAACATGGTCGCATATGCCGCCGGAGCAGCGGGGCTTGAGTGGATGCTGGAAAACAAGGTGCCGGAGCGGGCAGCTGAACTGGGAAAGAAAGCCCTCGTTCGGCTCAAGGAAATTGAGGCGAAATCGAAGATTCTTGGAGAAGCCCGGGGAATCGGCCTGATGCTTGCCCTTGAGATGGTAGAGGACAAGGCCAGCCGCAAACCTTCTACCGAACTGGCGAAGAAGATCAGGAAGTACGCCCACCAGCGCGGTGTCATGATCGAAGTTGGAGGACACCACAATAACGTTGCCCGTCTGCTGCCGCCGCTGGTAATCACCGAAGAGCTGCTGATGAAAGGTATTGAGGTTATTGAGGGCGTTATTGCCGATCTTGAGTCCGGGAAACTTGCATAAGGGGGGAGTGAATGAGCGAAAACAAGAACTATGTTGTTGCCGTAGTCGGAGCTCTCGGAGTTGTCGGGACTGAGATGATCGCCACCCTCGAGCGGCGGAACTTTCCGGTGGAAAAACTTGTTCCCTTAGATGTAGCCTCACAGGCAGGCAGGACAGTTACCTTCCGGGGCAAGGAGTGGAGAACCGAAGAGGCGAAAGCCGGAGCCTTCAAGGGTGTCGATATCGCCATCTTCTCCGCCGGTGCCGGGGCCAGCGAAAAGCTTGCCCCGATTGCCGCATCTGAAGGCGCAATCGTGGTGGACAACAGCTCCCAGTGGAGGATGAACCCTGAATGCCCGCTCGTCGTTCCGGAGGTCAATCCGCACGATCTTGACTGGCATAAGGGAATTATCGCGAATCCCAACTGTTCGACGATCCAGATGCTGGTTGCCCTCAAACCTATCCATGATGCGGCGAAGATCAAGCGGGTGGTTGTTTCCACTTACCAGGCGGTATCAGGATCTGGGAAAAAGGCTATCGATGCACTGATGCGCGAAGCCGAGGAGTATATGGATTCGGGTTCGGTTGAAAAGCCGCTGGTCTACAAACAGCAGATTGCATTCAACTGCATCCCCCACATTGATGTGTTTCAGGAAGGCGGGTACACCAAAGAAGAGTACAAGATGGTGAACGAGACCCATAAGATGCTCGATCCCGAGATCAAGGTAAGCGCCACCTGCGTCAGGGTCCCGGTCTGGTACGGGCACTCTGAAACGCTCAATATCGAGACGGAAAAGAAGCTCAGCCCGCAGAATGTGCGGGAACTGCTGGAAAAGGCTCCGGGCATCAAGGTCATTGACGATGTTCAGAACGAAATCTATCCCACTCCCCTGATGAGCAACGATGAGGATCTTACGATGGTCGGAAGGATCCGGGAAGATTTTTCCACGGCAAACGGCATCAACATGTGGGTGGTTTCAAACAATATCAGGAAGGGAGCGGCCCTTAACGCCGTTCAGATAGCTGAAACGCTGATTGAGAGGAAGCTGGTATAGCTTATGGATGTACGGAAAGCCGTCAGTGCGCATACCGAAGAACTAATTGCTTTGCGGAGAGATTTCCACGCTCACCCCGAGCTGGGATTCCAGGAGTTCCGGACATCCGAAAAAATTGAGGCCTATCTGCGGGAGCTTGGTCTGCAGCCGCAGATAGTTTCCACCACCGGTGTTACCGCCCTGCTGAGGGGGGGCACCGGTGAGGGGCCGGTTCTACTGCTTCGGGCCGACATGGACGCGCTTCCCGTTGAAGAACAGACGGGTCTGCCGTTTTCCTCAGAGCACAAGGGCCTGATGCACGCCTGCGGGCACGATGCCCATATGGCAATGATGCTGACAGCTGCCAGGACGCTCACCGAAATGCGCGATTCTTTCCATGGCACCATCAAATTTGTCTTTCAGCCGAACGAGGAGATAGCCGGAGCCCAGATCATGATTGATGACGGGATCCTTGAGAACCCCCGCGTCGATGCTGCGATGGGGCTCCACATCTGGTCACCATTGCCCAGCGGAACATTCGGAGTGAAGTCAGGAGCGGTCACCTCCTCTATGGACGTCTTTAAAGTCGTCATAAAGGGGAGAGGCGGCCACACAGGGTATCCTGAGAGCGCCGTAGATCCGGTGGTATGCGCTGCTGCCGTGGTGCAGCAGGTGCAGACGATTCAAACCCGTCTTATCAGCCCGATGAAGCCGGTAGCCCTCATGTTCGGCCGTATAGCCGGCGGGACGAAAAACAACATTATCCCTGACAGCGTAGAGCTGGAAGGGACCATCCGCTACCTCTTTGCAACCAAACCCGGCAGCGATGATAATCCGACCGACCGTTTCAAGGAGCTTGTCACTGCTGTCTGCAGAGTCTACGGCTGTACCTGCACCTTTGAGTTCAGTCACGAGAATGACGCTGTGGTCAACGACCCGGTGATGACCTCAGCTGCCTATGAGACGGCTGTAAGCATCGTCGGAGAGGACCGTGTCGTCGAGCACGCTTCGATGGCCTGTGAAGATTTTGCCGCGTTCGGGGAGCACGTGCCGGCCGTATTTGTATTTGTGGGGACCGCGAGTGAAGAGGCTTCCAGCGGGTACCCCCACCACAACCCCCGTTTTACCGTCGATGAGAAGAGCCTGCCCCTTGGGGTTCAGTTTCTCGTTGAGGGCGCGCTGCGGTACTTCGCGGGAAAAAAGCAGTAACGGACACACCCCGTATCAGACGGAGGCTGATGCCGTGGGTGTTTCGTAATATTATTTACCTGTACGGAATGTGAACATGCCGTATGGGAATTTTTCAGGAGGTTTTTATGAAAAATCGTATCTTTGTTCTGGTGCTTGTGCTTGCAATGCTGTTCTCAGCCTCGTTCCTGGCAGCCCAGGGAGAGGAGGAGGCGGCTGGAGCGAAAAGCTACAACGTGAGAATGCCGAGTGCGGAAATTGAGGGCGACCCGATGACCGTCTGGGCTCGGGAGTTTTCCGACTACATGAAGGAAGCCACCGACGGCAACTTTGTGGTAGAGGTCTTCCCCTACGGTACCCTGGGTGAAAACCGGGACATCAACGAACTTGCCCAGCTCGGCGTTGTGGAGTTTGTCTTCTCAGACTACGGCTGGATCAGCTCCTTTGTTCCGCAGGCGAACGTACTTGCCCTTCACTACATCTGGCCCTATGAGAACCTGCCGCAGGTGCTTGACTGGGTAGTCCGCAACGGTGAATCCTTCAAGATGCTTGAAGAGAAGTTCATGGAGAACGATCTGATTCCGCTCGGAATCTTCTTTGAAGGCTGGCAGTGGCTTACCTCCAAGAAGCCGATCAGCGGACCTGAGGACCTGGTTAACCTCAAAACCCGTATTATGGGTTCCGAAATGCGGCGCTTCCGACTATCGTGTGGGAGAAGGGGAAAAATCAAGCTTACCTAAATGAAACAGGATAGCTGTCTTGAACCTCTCCCGATTACGAAAACCACA
>CAYSRK010000129.1:0-1785 GCA_964433385.1 uncultured Spirochaetales bacterium | reverse complement strand
CCTCAAGGACGCCAAATATGGCGGGAAAGTTGATGTCTCCGTCGCCGGGTACGGTGAAGACTCCCAGTCGGACGGCATCCAGGAAGGAGCAGTCGATTCTGCGCACCTCATGGAATACGGCGGTCCGCATATCCTTCAGATGGACGTGACCGATTCTCGCTGCATAGCGCTTCACTGCAGCAACAGGGTCTTCTTCGGAGAAGGCGAAGTGTCCCGCATCATAGAGCAGATGGACGTAGGCGGGATCGGTGTCGTTAAGAAACCTGTCAGTCTCCTCAATAGTCTGCACCCCGGTCCCCATGTGGTGATGGAAGCAGAGTTTCATCCCCTCATCCGCCGCGATTTTCCCCAGA
Source organism: uncultured Spirochaetales bacterium (assembly GCA_964433385.1). Lineage (GTDB taxonomy): Bacteria > Spirochaetota > Spirochaetia > JABMQR01 > JABMQR01 > M55B182. Next base: position 1,432 of record CAYSRK010000129.1, on the reverse strand, counting down.
TAGTTCATCCCTTCAGTCAGCCGTCTGAATTCCTCGGCATTGAACTGGGCCTTTCCGCTGAAGATGGAGACCGGCTCTCCCTGGCAGGAGCGGGTCTGCTCGGAGGGGCCGATTACCGAAGAACCGACTTTTTTCAGGAAGGTCAGCTGTCTGCGAAAGGAGCGTTCAACCTCCTCTACAGGTTGGGATACCAGATAGGAGCTGAACCACTGGTTGCAGATAGTCAGCCCGCGAATGTCGAGGTACTCCTTGAGTACATCGGGGTCCTGGGGATACTTGCTGCCTACCTCCGAACCGGTATAACCGGCCAGCGCCATCTCACTGATGCACTGCTCGAAGGTATTCTCCTTCCCCAGGTCCGGCATATCATCGTTCGTCCAGCCGATCGGGGCCATACCGATTTTCACTTTTTCACTGTTCATCTTCGCATCTCCATCACATCAGGCAGACTGTACGCCCGGCACCTCTGTCCGGGCTGGTTTCTAGGAGCCCAACAGCTCCTTTTCAATTCTCTCACGGGCGGCCGGAGCCTGAACAGCCATCTTCTCCGGGTATCCGAAATAGCTGACGCAGGCTATCGATTCGCCGCCGACCTTGAAGGTCCTGTTGACGAAATCCATCTCCCTGAGAGTCTCAAATATCCCGTCAAAATCAACCTCTCCCTCGCCCATGGCAAGATGCTGGTGGATGGCTGCATCAACCCCGGGCGGGTTGACGATGTAGCGCAGTTCGGTCTCCTGGTTCATCGTGTCGGCAAAGAGCACGTGGGAGAGGGATGATCCGGCGTAGCGCAGCATGCTGCGGACATCACCCTTGCCCTTGTCGTAGAAAAACCCGTGAGGAGCGGAATAGACATAGGTCAGGTTGTCGGAGCGATATGATGTTACCATATCGACAGTCTCATTGTTAAGCTCACAGAAGTCATAGGGGTGGGACTGGATCTCGACCCTGATGCCCTCTTTTTCAAAGAGCGGAAGCAGTTCGTCCATCGAACGGAACCACATGCCGTTGCACCGCTCCTGCTGGTTCGGATCTCCGGAGAGTTCGGTATTGATGACCTGCACCCCCATATTGACCGCTATCTCGACTATCTTCTTCCAGTTTGCAACCGCCATCTTCCGCTGCTCTTCATCCGGTCCGGACCAGCGGTAGACCACGATGAATGAAGAGATTTCCACCCCGGTTTCCGAAAGCGCCCTGCGGTACTCAGCCTCCACTTCACGGGAGAACAGGGGGTGTTTGTAAAACGGGTTTATTTGCGGGTGGGGTGACTGTTCTATATACTTGTAACCCCAGTCAGCTACCTGGTGCACCATATCGCTGATGCCCATCTGTCGGGCAAGCACATCCACATCAAATGCAATCTTCATACGCGTTCCTCCTTGTCAGCGATAAAGCTCAGGCGCTTCCCCCAGATCTATCCTGACGATCG
>CAYSRK010000128.1:0-3980 GCA_964433385.1 uncultured Spirochaetales bacterium | reverse complement strand
GGAGACTGAAGAAGCCTGAAATCGAACGCCATCCGATACAGCGTCAGCGCCAAATTCGACAGGGCAGTCAGCACCACCGCATCCTGTTTTCGCGGATAGACCTGCGTAGCCGCCGTGAACGGTTTGATGCCCAGCTCATCCATGACCAGCGACTCCAGCTCAGCCGGCTTCATGCCGGTTCCCTTCAGCAGTTCGGTATAGGAAGCGCTGGTTCCGACCGCTCCCTTGAGTCCCTTTCCGCGAATGGAACTGCGGACTCGCTGAAGCTCTTCCAGGTCGCTTCCCAGGTCCTGCCCATACTGTGCAAGCCTGTAGCCGATAGTCGTCGGTTCAGCCGGCTGAATATGGGTAAACGCCATGCACGGAGTAAAAGCATACTCCCTGATCTTTTCTGCAGTCGCTGCGGTAAGTTCGACCAGCCGCAGATTGATAATATCCAGCGACTCGTTCAGCCGAACGGCATCCACATTATCGAGAGCATCCATGCTGGTTGCCCCGAGGTGAATAATACTCCCCCCTACCGGACACTGCTCGGCAAACGTGCGGATTTCTGCCATCAAGTCATGCTGAATTTCAGCCTCGATCTCCGCCGCCCGAGGAATGTCGACGGAATCGACAGCTTTCTCCAGATCCTCAACCTGTTCAGGCGTCACAATCCCGGCCTTCATTTCCGCCCGGGCCAGAGCAGTCCAGAAACGCCGCAGCAGACGGCGCTTGTGCTCCTCCGACCAGATATGACGCATTTCACGACTGCCGTAGCGCCAGGTGAACGGTGAAATAAAGGTATCATGCCGGAATATCTGTTCAGCCATACAGGATCATCTCCTCCCGTACCGTTACCGTACGATAATCTGGTCGCGTTCGGGACCGACAGAAACATAGGCTATCGGAGCTCCGGTAAGCTCTTCTATCCGCTTCAGGTATGCCTTGGCCGCCTCGGGAAGCTCACCCCAGGTACGCATATGCTCCGTTGAACACATCCAGCCGGGCCACTCTTCGTATACCGGCTCAGCTGTCTCCTGCAGAGCGGTTTCCGGCACATAATCGATGAGCTCGCCGTTTACCCGGTAGGCAGTGCAGATTTTGATCGTTTTAAAGGTATCAAGAACGTCGACCTTGGTTACCGCTATCGCAGTGAACCCGTTGATCCAGCAGGAATAGGCAGCTGCAACCCCGTCAAACCAGCCGCAGCGCCGCGGCCTTCCGGTTGTAGCCCCGAACTCTCCCCCGATACTGCGCAGCCTCTCACCGTCCTCATCGAACAGCTCAACCGGGAAGGGACCCCCTCCCACTGATGTCGAGTACGCCTTGACGATCCCGATAATCTCATCAATCCGCCGCGGCGAGATGCCCGCCCCGGAACTTACGCCGCCTGCTGTGGGATTGGAGCTGGTAGTGTAGGGATAAATCCCCCAGTCAAGATCACGCATGATCCCCAGCTGCCCCTCCATAACAATCCGCTTCCCGGAAAGAACCGCCTCCCGCACCATAGGAACGGAGTCTACAATCCTGTCACCGAACTTCTCCCTCCAGGAGGCGCACAGCTGCAGCATCTGCTCAACAGTAACCTCAGGCAGCCCGAAAAACTCAAGCTCCCGGTTCTTTCTCGGCAGCAGCATCCCCAGCCTCACCGAAAGACGCTCCGGGTCGAGAATATCGACAGCCCTGATTCCCACCCTGGCAGCCTTATCCGAATAGGCAGGTCCGATTCCCCGTTTGGTAGTTCCTACCTCCCAGCCTTTCTTACGTCCAGCCTCCTCTGCCCCGTCGAGAAGACAGTGAAACGGCATGATTAAGTGAGCCCGTTTATCGATAAAGAGATTCTTCACGGTAAAACCCGTGGCGGCAACCGCTTCAAGCTCCTTCTCCATCGTGCTGAAATTCACCACCGTCCCGGCCCCCACAAGACAGACCGTCTCCGGATTGAATATTCCCGAAGGAAGAATGTGGAGGGCAAACTTGCCGTGCTCATTGATAACCGTATGACCGGCGTTATCGCCGCCCTGATAACGGATAACCATATCCGCATGCTGCGCCAGATAATCGACCAGCCTGCCTTTACCCTCGTCACCCCACTGGGCACCCACTATAGCGGTCACACTCATACCTGTTTCTCCTCCATCGCAGCGTTCAGCGTATCATGAATATCGATATCATCAGCATCCCAAGGATATTTTATCCACCTGTCGTCAACGTGAACTGCGGGAAAATAACGCTGTATCTCAGGGGGAAACTCGGCATCCTTTTTCTTCTTCTTGTTGTGAATGACGAGCACGGCAATTTCTTTAGGATTGTGGCGCAGCAGCTCAGCGACGCAGTAGCTCAGTGTAGCCCGGGTGTCGTCAACCTCATCAATGAGCAGCACATTCTTACCCGAAAGCTTCTTCTCCACCTCATCGATCCATTGAATCTTCTGCGGTATTCCCGAAGGTTTGTTATCCATACCATAGTAGGAGATGCCCACAGCGAAGATCGGCCGGTTGATGAAAGTCTTTATGATCCGGGCCGGAATGAACCCCCCGGAACCGATCGCAACAATCACATCAGGGTCGAACCCCGACGCGGCGACCTGCCCGGCCAGTCGCTTTACCGCCTTATGAATCTCGTTATACGTTACGTAGAGTTTGTTCTCCAAAAGCAGCCTCCCGTCATGTTTCTCAGCTGACCGTCACTCCGTCACCGGCCTCATCTCGGCTATGTAGGGCAGCGTACGGTACTGCTCGGCATAGTCGAGCCCGTATCCGACAACCCACACATCGGGGATCTCAAAACCGAGGTAGTCGAGCTCCACCTGCACCGCCCTGCGCTCCGGTTTGTCGAGCAGCGCTACTGTTTTCAGAGACGCGGGACGGCGGGACTGAAAGTTCCTGATAAGATATTCAAGCGTATACCCGCTGTCGAGAATATCCTCGATAATCAGAACATGGCGGTCAGCCATGTTCTCACGGACATCCATGATCATTCTCACGTTTCCTGAGGAACGGTCCGAATTACCGTAGCTCGAAAGCGCAATAAAATCGACAGTATGGGGAACGCCGAGCCGGCGGGCGAGATCGCTCATGAAGATGAAAGACCCCTTGAGAACACCGACAAGCACCAGCTCCTCCACATCCCGATAGTCAGCGGTAATAATACCGGCCAATTCGCTGACCCTCCGCTGAATAGTATCAGCATCAATAAGCACCCTGACCAGATCCGGTGAGAGTGGAGGAATCGTTAATGATGACATAGTGAAATCCTTACCACGTTAAAATGTCTGCACGATACGGCGTACACCGGATCCATGAGAGTAATGCAGAGGGGGCTTCAGCCGGATGAAAACAGGGGAAACACATACGACGGCACGCTTCACCGCTGCAGAGACAGCCTGCCCTTCTTCTGAAGCTGTCGTTGTATGTTCCCGACCCATACTACTGCATATAGTGAAACGTGATGATTGTCAAGGGAAAACCGGATCGGAGCCCCGGTTCAGAGGCCGGCAGGGCATCAGCGGTATGGCATATGCGGTATTGTATACAGTTTGTCTATTTACTGTTGTTATTGACAAAATATTGTTTTTTGTCAATAAATATAGATATCAGGCAGGAAGCAGTTTCCGAAGCACCTCCTGCAGTCGCTGTCTTACCGAGTCTTATTGAGGAGACACTCATGAAAGAAGAACTAATGCTGCCGGTTTACATACGATCGTTCGGCTCCTGGATACCGGAGAGACGAATCACCAACGAGGAACTTGCGAACATGATGGACACCTCGGATGATTGGATCAGGTCCCACACCGGAATCGGGGCCCGACACCTTGCCGATGACCAGACCTCCACCTCTGACATGGCCGTCAGAGCCGCCGGATGTGCCCTTGAGCGGGCTGGAATCACACCCGACCAGGTTGACTGTATTGTGGTCGCCACCGCCACCCCCGATTATGTCGGCTTTCCGGCCACCGCCTGCGTCGTGCAGCAGGCGCTCGGGATCAAGAAGGCTCC
>CAYSRK010000127.1:0-7224 GCA_964433385.1 uncultured Spirochaetales bacterium | reverse complement strand
GCTAAAAAAAAGAGGGCGCCTCCCCCCGGGGGGGCGGGAGCGAAGAACCCTGCCGCTGCCGGCAAACCTGCCGCTGCCGGCAAACCTGCCACCGGGTTCAAGGGAGCCTCAGAGAGTGAAAAGTATCTACGGCTGCGGAAGTTCAACGCCGTTATGGGAGCCCTTCATTTCGTGCAGGGCCTGTTCATGTGGATTGCGAGCAACGACACGGCCTACCCGATATTCACCAACTTCCTCGGGTTCAACACTGAGACCTTCTCCCTCAGTCCCGTCCCGAAGCTCTTCCACGAACTGCGTTTCGGGCCGGCGATTGCGATATTTCTCCTCCTTTCGGCGACCGCCCACTTCTACCTCGCCACCTTCGGCTACAAGCGGTACGTGGGGAACCTGAAGAAGGGAATGAACCCGATCCGGTTCTACGAATACGCCCTCAGTTCATCGATCATGATCGTACTGATCGGCATGCTCTCGGGGATGTGGGACCTCGGCGCAATCATCCTGATCTTCTTCCTGAACGCGACCATGAACCTCTTTGGAATCACGATGGAGTATCATAACCAGTACCTGAAGAAGGTTGACTGGACCAGTTTCATCTACGGCAGCGTCGCCGGGATCATTCCCTGGGTCGTGATCTTCATTCACTTCATGGGTTCAGTCTCCTCTGGAGATGCCAAGCCGCCGGGATTCGTCTACGCTATTCTCCCGACGCTCTTCATCTTCTTCAACACCTTCGCCGTGAATATGGTGCTTCAGTACAAGAAGGTCGGCCCCTGGAAGGACTACCTCTTTGGGGAGAGAACCTATATCGTCCTGAGTCTCTCGGCCAAGACTGTCCTCGCCTGGATCATTTTCGCCGGAACCCTGGCACCAGTGTAGAGAATCTGCCGTTCCCCCTTGACTGAGTACTTCTTTTTATCAAGAATAACTCAGTCAGGGGTAACCATGCCGAATGAACAGAACCGCTCACAGCTGAACCGCATACCAGAAACTGTCCGCCGCTGCTACTGGGAGGATGAGAGCAACTGCGCTGTGACCACGCTCACCTGCCTCAGTGAGCTGTTCAGCGTGGATGTATCACCTCAGGTCTTCGATGCAGCCATAGGCATGCACGGGGCCGGAGGATTCCGGGCGCAGTGCGGACTTGTCGAGGGAACGCTCATGTTCCTCGGTCTCTATCTGAGTTCTCTCGGCTGGAGCCGAGAGCAGACTGCGCAGGCCTGCTGTACGTATGCCGAGGCATTTACCCGGCGCTTCTCTTCCCTCTCCTGCCGCGACCTGCGTCCCGGGGGATTCAACGATGATGACCCGCCCCACCTCTGCACCGAACTGACTGAACAGTCGGTCGTCTTCAGCCGGGACTTTATCGGAGAGCTGGTCAGCAAGGAGCAGTATGCGCAGAAAAGACCGTGAAATAACCTCTCTCGAAGAGATGGAAGCGATTATCGGCTCACAGACTGTCTGCACCGTCGGACTTGTCGACGGGAGCAGACCCTACCTTCTTCCGATGTCCTACGGCTACCGGGACGGCTGTTTCTACCTGCACTCGGCCCGTACGGGGAGAAAGCTCGATATCCTGAAGAACAACCCGGCGATCTCAATCCTGGTCTGCGGTCCTGTCATCCCGCTTCCGGCAGAGGAAGCCTGCGGCCATTCGGTAAGCTACCGTTCAGTTGTCTGCGAGGGGGATGCCGAGCTGCTCAGCGACCCGGCAGAGAAGGCGGCGGCACTGCAGGTGATCATGGCCTCCCAGACCGGGAGGGAGGATTGGGAAATCTCCGAAGCTTCGCTCTCCACCGTAGCGGTTATCAGGGTGAAGGCAGCGGCCATGAGCGGGAAGAAGAAGGAACCGCCTGTCGCCGCGGCGGAACCAGTACCGAGATGAAGCACTACATCGTGCTCGCCGGGAATATCGGGTCGGGTAAGTCCACCCTCGTGACCCGTTTGAGCCGGCAGCTCGGCTGGAAACCCTACTTCGAACCGGTGAGCGAGAATCCTTACCTTGAGGATTTCTACCGGGATATGAAGCGATGGGCTTTTCACTCCCAGCTCTACTTCCTTACCGACCGGCTGCGGATCCACAAGGAGCTGCAGGACTGGAGCGGTTCGGTGGTGCAGGACCGCTGCGTCTATGAGGATGCCGAGGTGTTCGCCCGTAACCTGTACCTGCAGGGCGCGCTGAGCGCGCGGGACTACGGGACATATCAGGGGCTCTACCAGGTTTTTCTCTCGTTTCTCGAGCCTCCCGACCTTGTCGTCTACCTCAAGGCATCAGTTCAGACGCTCAGGACCAGGATAGCAATGCGCGGGAGGAGTTTCGAAGCATCAATTACCGATGCATACCTCGAAGGGCTCAATCGGCTCTATGATGAGTGGATAGCGGCATTTACGGGCAGCCCCGTGCTGACCGTCGATGCCGGCGAGGTCGACATCGTCACCAGGCCTGAGGATCTTACCCGGGTCACCGCCATGATCCTAGAGGCTATGAAGGGAAAACAGGGGGAGCTCTCCTTCTGAGAGCGCCCCGGAGAGACAGAGATACAGCGGCAGGAGGAACCATGAGGGCAGTAGTGACCGTTATCGGCAAGGACCATAAAGGGATTATCGCCAGCGTAAGCGGCTTTATGGCATCGCAGGAGATCAATATTCTCGACATCAGTCAGACAATTATGGAGGATTATTTTACCATGATCATGCTTGTCGACCTCAACGATACAAAGCTGGAGATCGGGCAGATCAGGAACAGCCTCAAGGAGCTGGGCACCAGCCTGAAGGTCAGGATTTCACTCACCCATCAGGACGTCTTTGACGCCATGCACAGGATATAGCGATGCTTTTTTCCAGCAGCGAAATCTATGAGACCGTCCGGATGATCGAGTCGGAGCATCTGGATATAAGAACCATCACCATGGGCATCTCCCTGCGTGACTGCGCCGCAGAGGACGGCAGAAGAGCAGCTCAAAGAATCTACGAGAAGATCGTGCGCAAGGCCGGCCGTCTCGTATCCGTCGGCAGCGCTATAGCTGAAGAGTTCGGTGTCCCGATTATCCACAAGCGGATTGCGGTAACGCCCATTGCCCTCGTTGCCGAGGCGTCAGAGGAGGGAAGCCGGTGCGGGGCGCTGATGCTTATAGCCCAGGCTCTCGAGCGGGCGGCTAAGGAAACGGGGGTGAACTTCATCGGCGGCTTCTCTGCCCTGGTGGAGAAGGGAGCAACTCCCGGCGATATGTGCCTTATCCGCGCCATCCCGGAGGCACTGAGCACCACGGAACGTGTCTGCGGTTCGGTCAACCTCGGGACGACGAAGACGGGCATCAATATGGATGTTGTCGCTGAAATGGGAAGGATTATCAAGGAGACGGCAGCGGCTACCGCCGACCGTGACGGAATAGGCTGCGCCAAGCTCGTCGTTTTCTGCAACGCACCGGGAGACAACCCGTTTATGGCCGGCGCCTATCACGGCCCGGGGGAACCCGACTGTCAGATCAACGTGGGTATCAGCGGTCCGGGGGCAGTCAAGGTTGCCCTTGAGCGGGTCAGGGGCGAGCGAATCGATACAGCCGCTGAGACCATCAAGAGAACCGCCTTCAAGATAACCCGGCTCGGACAGCTGGTGGCCGCCGAAGCCTCTCACCGGCTCGGGGTTCCCTTCGGCATAGTTGACCTCTCCCTTGCTCCGACTCCGGAGGTTGGAGACAGCGTTGCCAGTATTCTTGAGGAGCTCGGGGTAGAATCGGCAGGAGCTCCCGGAACAACCGCAGCCCTTGCGCTGCTCAACGATGCGGTGAAAAAGGGCGGAATTATGGCCTCATCCCATGTCGGCGGACTTTCCGGGGCGTTTATCCCCGTTTCGGAGGATGCCGGCATGATTGCCGCAGTCGAGCGCGGCTCGCTCTCAATTGAAAAGCTTGAAGCGCTCACCTGCGTCTGCTCCGTCGGTCTTGATATGATCGCCGTCCCCGGCGACACTTCGGCGGCAACTATCTCGGGGATTATCGCTGATGAAGCGGCTATCGGGATGATAAACCAGAAGACCACTGCCGTGAGGATCATCCCGGTTCCCGGAAAGGGGGTAGGCGACAGGGTGGTCTTCGGCGGCCTGCTCGGGGAGGCCCCTGTCATGCGGGTGAACGGCTTCTCCTGCGAGGCGCTCATCAGCCGTGGCGGTCGGCTTCCGGCTCCGGTGCACAGCTTCCGCAATTGAACAGCTGAGTGCGGCCTCTGACAGGCAGATAAACGGCACTGTTTTCAGTTATCAGGCTGGCAAACTTGTGGTATACTCGCCTCTATGGATCTAATTATTACTCTTACGATCGACAATAGAAGTGTCCAGGTGCCCAACGGCAGCACCATCCTGGAAGCGGCTTCTGCAGCCGGTATCGATATCCCCCACCTGTGCAAGGATGACCGGCTCACTCCGACCGGCTCCTGCCGTCTGTGCCTGGTTGAGGTTGAGGGGCAGGCCAAGCTGCAGGCCTCATGCGCCACACCTGCGTTGGAGGGGATGGTTGTCAGGACCGAGACGCCGGAACTTCGCTCTCTGCGCAGGACCGTGCTCGAACTGCTGATTGCTGAACATCGCCTCTCCTGCACCACGTGCGAGCGGGACGGCAGCTGCCTGCTGCAGGATTACTGCTACCGCTACGGCATCAACGAACACCACTTTACCCCGCTTGAGCACCATGTGAGGACACAGAACTATACCCTCAAGGAGAAGGCTTTCGTCTATGATCCGTCAAAATGCATCCGGTGCGGGCGCTGCGTAAAAATCTGCGCTGAGGTACAGGGCGTCCATGCCATAACCTTTGCCCACAGATCTCAGCAGACCGTGGTCACAACAGGGTTTAATGAACCGCTGAAGTATACCGTCTGCGAGACCTGTGGACAATGTGTCGGCACCTGCCCGACCGGAGCGCTCTACCCCAAGGCGGCAAAGCGCAAGGGGCAGACCAAGGACCTTATAAAAACGCGGACTACCTGCGTCTACTGCGGCGTAGGCTGCCAGATTGACCTGAACGTCAACCGCAGGACCGGGGAACTGGTGATGGTCTCCACGGAGACCGGTTCGGTTCCCAACGATGGAAACACCTGCGTGAAGGGGAGGTTCGGGCTCGATTTTATCCAGTCTCCCAAGCGGCTGAAAAAACCGCTGATCAGGGAGCACGGCACTTTCAGGGAAGCTTCGTGGGATGAGGCGCTTGACCTTGTCGCCCGCCGGTTCACCGAGCTCAAGCAGACGTACGGACCCGATTCCCTGGCCGGCTTTACCTCAGCCCGGGCCACGAACGAGGAGAACTATCTGGTGCAGAAATTTGTCCGGACTGCATTCGGCACAAACAATATCGATCACTGCGCCCGCCTCTGCCACGCCTCCACCGTGACCGGACTGGCCAAGGCGTTCGGAAGCGGAGCGATGACCAACAGCATCAATGATATCCGGGGCTCAGGAGCGATATTCGTCATCGGTTCCAATACCACTGAGTGTCATCCGGTTATCGGCATTACCGTCCGTCAGGCAGCCGACCGCAACGAGGCGGTCCTGATCGTGGCCGACCCGCGCAGCATCCCGCTCACCAGGCATGCGCATCTGCATCTCAAGCACCGGCCGGGCACCGATACAGCGCTGCTCAATGCGATCATGCAGGTAATTATCGAGGAGGGGCTGGAGGACCGCTCATTCATCGAGAAGCGGACAGAAGGGTACGGGCAGCTCTGTGAAGCTGTAGCCCCCTACACCCCGGAATTCGCCGAAAAGATCTGCGGGGTTCCGGCTGAACAGATCCGTAAAGCCGCCCGTATGATTGCCCAGGCTCCCACCGCTTCCATCCTCTACTCCATGGGCATCACGCAGCACACGACCGGTACCGATAACGTGCTCTCAGTTGCGAATCTTGCAATGCTGACCGGTAACGTCGGAAAGCCCTTCGCAGGGGTCGATCCCCTGCGGGGCCAGAACAACGTTCAGGGTGCCTGCGATATGGGGGGGCTCCCCGATGTCTACAGCGGGTACCAGAAGGTGGCTGATGAGGCGGCCAGGGAAAAGTTCTCCCGGGCATGGGGGGCGGAGCTCCCCTCCAGGCCGGGATTGACTGTGGTTGAGATCATGCACGGCGCAGCTGAAGGAACTGTCAAAGGGCTGTTCATTGTCGGGGAGAACCCGATGCTCAGTGACCCTGACATCACGCACGTGAAAGAGGCGCTTGAACAGCTCGATTTTCTTGTTGTACAGGATATCTTTCTCACCGAGACCGCAGAACTTGCCGATGTCGTGCTCCCCGCTGCGAGCTTTGCCGAGAAGGAGGGGACCTTTACCAATACTGAACGGCGCGTGCAGATGGTCCGCAAAGCGCTCCCCCCTCCTGGGGAGGCTCGTACGGACTGGGAGATAATCTGCAGTCTCTCCCAAAGGATGGGGTACCCTATGGAGTACCGTTCGGCTGAGCAGATCATGGAGGAAATAGCCGCCCTCACCCCGATCTACGGCGGCATCACCCACAAACGGCTGCAGGGAATCGGACTGCAGTGGCCGTGTCCCGATGAACACCATCCGGGAACCCCTTACCTCTACCCGGAGCAGTTTAACCGCCCCGGCGGCAGGGGGAAGTTCCACCCGGTGACCTTCATCCCCCCGCAGGAGCTGCCCGACGAGCAGTACCCGCTTATTCTCACTACCGGCCGCATGCTGCAGCACTGGCATACCGGGACGATGACCCGCAAGAGCAGCGTGCTCCATGACCTGGTACCCCACGGGGCTCTTGAGATCCATCCGGATGATGCAGCCGCAGCAGGACTCAGTGCGGGTGAGACCGCTTTGGTCGAGTCACGGCGAGGGGCAATTTCCGTGCCGGTAGCAGTTACCGAGAAGGTCCGCCGCGGAACAGTATTCATGGCATTTCACTTCCATGAACACCCGGCAAATGCCCTGACGATTGCCGCCCTTGATCCGCTGGCCAAGATCCCGGAGTTCAAGGCATGTGCCGTGCAGGTACGAAAGCCCCCTGTTATGGAGACATCCCGGGCATGAGGATCCTCTGCATAACCGGCGCCCAGAGCAAAACTGGTAAGACGACCCTGATCCGAAGGATCATCCCGCTCCTGCCCGGCTGGGCTGTCTGCAAGGTGACCACCTGTCAGCACCACCCAGCCGGAAAGTGTCCCCGGGGGCAGGAGGAGAGCTGCGGAATCTGCAGTCAGCTTACGGAGCCGTATCTCATCATTACTGATCCT
>CAYSRK010000126.1:0-6760 GCA_964433385.1 uncultured Spirochaetales bacterium | reverse complement strand
CGATAATCAGGAAGGTGGCGTTGAAATCCCGGCTGTCGTCGTGCTCGAATTCAAACGCCTCAACTTCTTCACTGCCGGTAACGGTGAAGATTTCATCCTTGGTCTCTGTCTTGCTTCCGCCGTTATCCTCCCCTCCATCATCCGAAGAGAAGAAATCACAGGCAGCCGCCAGCAGTACAATCCCCGCCGCGGCACATGCGGCAGCCTTTTTTTACCCAACTTTTTTCCATACAGTACCCCCAATCTCAGCATCGAATACAGAGAGATGCAAAGCGGAGGCTGTACATAAGGATGGTACGCTGATTTTCTGCAGTTTGTGCCTGAAGTCAATACAGGAAATGTCAGCTAGAGCAGCTGCTTCTTCCCGGAAAAAACCTGCTCGGGGGTAACGGCAGCTGCGGCTGTACCCGGATGTTTTTCCGGGTTCCAGCTCTTCATAAACGAAAAGAGCTCACCCGAGGTATGGTAGGAGACCGTTCCCTTTACCTGATAGGAGGTTCCGCTGTCGGTTATAAAGAGCACGCTGACGGGAGTGCCGCCTTTGATATTCTTCCTCGTTTTATGGAAGTAGTTATCCGCTATCACAATAGTTCCGTCATCGCTGAGGGCCGTGCAGGTCACATAGATGCTGTTCGGCATCCCGTTCGAGTCAACAGTCGTGCAGACAGCCGGTCCTTCCCTGTGCTTCCAGGCCTCAATCACTTCTTCGGGCATAGAGTTCATGTGTTCACCTCGTTATCAAGTATACCGGCAGAGAGCTATCTGCACTACCCTCCGGAAACCGGCAGATGAAGCAGGACGGTATCCCCGTCGAAAAGCTGTACATCGGGTTTTACCTGCCGTCCGTTCACAAACGGCAGGATGAAGGTTCTTTCCTTGCCCAGGCAAAGTGCATCAAAAACAGCCGTAAGTGTCGGTTCATGCAGGGCCAGTTCCCGGCGCCGGGCATGGGTAAGCTCGATTGCATCCCCATAGACCCACACGGTGATCATGGTTCAAAAACTACCTTCAGAACTCCCTCTTTCCTGTTCACAAAAATGTCAAACCCTTCGGCAAACTTTTCAAGCGGCAGAACATGCGTAATGAGATCATCGACGGTCAGCAGACCGCTTCCGATCATATTCAATACCTTACCGCTCACATTCGGATTTGCTCGTGAACCCTGTACGTGTATCTGGTCGAGCACTATCTTGGCGTAGGAGACCGGTTCCCGGTACTCAAGAGGGGGGATACCGACCAGAGACACACTGCCGCCTTTCTTTACCATATTCACAGCCTGGTCGAGCGTTCCCTGAGCTCCGGAACATTCAATCACAATATCTGCTCCGGTACCGCCGGTCATATTTCTCACCGCCTCAACCGGGTCCGTCTTCTCAAAATTGATGCCGAGACACCCGCAGAGCTCTTCAGCAGCCTCAAGGCGCCTTCCACGGCCGACCATCAGCACCTTCGCGGCACCCATAGCCCGGGCAAGCTTTGCCGCGATAAGGCCGATAGCTCCGGGACCGATAACAACCGCCGCAGCCCCGGGCTGCAGTCCTACCAGCTCAATAGCGTGAAGACCGGTTCCTGCGGTATCCACAAGAGAACCTTCCTGAAAAGAGACGGAGTCGGGCAGTTTTGTCAGCGATTTTGCCATAAACACATTGTACTGCGCGTAGGCACCGCTTGAACGATGCCCGTAGTGCCGGTGTCCAGTTTCATCCCTGCCGTAGTTGAGGCAGAGCGTGTAATCGCCCTTCATGCAGTTTTCACAGACACCGCAGCCGCTGTGGGCCTGTCCGGCAACCCGGTCGCCGACTGCAAGGCCAGCTGTGTGCGGACCAATTTTCACAACTTCTCCCGCCCATTCATGCCCTATGATAAAAGGGTACTGGGGAGGCCACTTTCCAGCCATTTTACCGCTGATAATTTTTGGATCCGACCCGCACATTGCAACAGCCCGGACTCTGCACAGCACCTCCCCGAAACCTGGTTCGGGAACAGGAACTTCCTGATACTCGAATGTCCCAGGACCGGTCAGGACAACTGCTTTCATCATCTGTTCCATGCTACTCTCCTACAGGTGTACAAGAACCTTTACCGCCTCATTGCTCTTCGTACTTATAACGAGTGCTTCGTCAACCCGTTCCATCGGATATTCGTGACTGACAAGGGAAGACACAAGTTTCTCATTCCGGGCAATAAAATCGATAACTTCGGGAAAGTTACCGGTTCCCCCGATAGTACCGACAAGGGTCAATGCCTTTAACACAATTTTCTTCTGGTCGATTATCGACCCGGTGGACATGCCGATACTCCCGCTTACACCCAGAGGGCGAAGAAGGTCTATCGTTCTGCTGAAAACCGCAGCATTTCCGGTCGTGTCGATAATACAGTCAAACCCCCCTTCGCCGTACAGTGACGCGTAGGATTCTGTCCCGGCAGTTTTGCCGACTCCGTCAAGTTCATACAGGGATGCCCCAAGGTCTGCTGCGGTAAACCGGCGCTTAGCCGAGATGTCAGCCACTGAAACCGCGCTGAAACCGTACCGGTACCTCAACAGCAGATACGCTCCGAGCCCAATCCCCCCAGCGCCGGTGATGAGAATATCGGAATCTTTCGGCAGGTCCCTGACCCTCAGCACTTTTTCCAGATGGTGGGCTGAGACGGCCAGCGGTTCCGCCAAGGCAAGCAGCGAAGGGTTTATGCTCTGTGGAGCCTTGTACAGATACCGTGCATCCCGCACAATATACTCAGCAGACGCCCCGTCAACCGTGATGCCGAACTTCTCTATGTTGCGGCAGACATTTTTATCAATCATGCAGTACTTGCAGGTTCCGCAGAAACGGGAACAGTCTCCGGTGACCAGATCTCCCGGGGAAAACCCCTTGACTGAGCTTCCTGCAGACTCCACGAACCCTGACCATTCATGCCCGAACATCAGGGGAAAATTCTGCGGACCCTGATACGTCCCTGAGTACAGATGGGCATCAGAACCGCAGATGCCGATTGTCTTGACCCTGATGAGCACTTCATGTTCACCCGGCACGGGGATGGGTTTCTCCCTGACTTCGATCTGACCGCTTTTTGCTATGACATACGTCTTCATTATGCTGACTCCTTCACGGCAGCATCCTCCGGAGCCTTATCCTTGGCCGAGCTCTGCCTCATTCCCGAATAGTGGTCGACAGTGACCGCAAGGATGATGATAAACCCATGGAAGAAATCCTGAAACCGGGGCGGTATTCCGAGAAGGTTGATGCAGTTGCCGAGAATTGCCATGACTATACCGCCCACGATCAGTCCCGAAATCCTGCCTTCTCCGCCGGTGAAGGTAACACCGCCGACAATACAGACCGCTATAGCCTCAAGCGGCCAGCTGACCCCGAGATCAGCATCAGCAGAATTCAGCCGGGCTATGAACATGAGCCCCACTATCGCGGCAAACATGCCGCTGAGCGTATAGACCTGAAGAATTTTTCTCTTGACGTTGATGCCGGTATACATCGCCGCCTTATGACTGACCCCTACCGCGTAGAGCCCCCGCCCGAACACAGTCTTTGAGAGGAGAAACATCAGGATGAACAGCAGCAGCAGCGATATGATAACCGGTACCGGGATACCGCCGATATATCCCTTGCCGATCCATTTGAAGGAATTCGGGAAACCGTAGATCGACTGCCCCTGCGTGTAGGTCAGCGCCAAACCTCTGGCGATATACTGCATGCTGAAGGTCATGATAAAGTCTGGAATACCGAAATAGGCGATAAACAGGCCGTTGACAAATCCCATCGCCGCTCCCATCAGCAGTCCTGTTGCCGCTCCGAGCAGCGGGTTCACATTGACGATGACGGCTGCAGAAAGAACCGAGGTGAGCGCTGCTACTGAACCGACCGACAGATCGATACCGCCGATAAGCAGGGAGAGCGCCATGCCGTAGCCGAGCAGGCTCATCAGAAATATCTGGCGGGACAGGTTGATGAGATTCTGCCCGTTGGTAAATCTCGGGACACCGATGGAAGCCGCAGCGATGATGATGACCATGAAGATCAATCTGTTCAGCTGCTTGGTTTCAATTTTAAAGAATCTCTTCATGACTTGGCTCCTGTTGAATAGGCATGCGACAGCTGATGTTTCTGATCACCTCTTTTTGACTCCAGAATGTTGGCAGTAATAAGAATCATTCCCAGAAATACATACTGCAGATAGAGATTGACCCCCACCATGTTCAGTCCGTTACGCAGGGTGGCGAACAGCAGGACGCCGACCACAGTCTCCTTTACGCCGCCTTTCCCGCCTGCCAAAGCCGTACCGCCAAGGACAACGGCACATATGGAGTCGAATTCATACCCGATGGTATCTATCGCCTGAGCTGAATTAGCCCGGGAGAGAAACAGGATCCCTGCCAGACCTGCCAGAGTCCCTGAACAGGTATACAGGACTGTCTTCAGCACTTTCACCCGAACTCCTGATAAATAAGAGGCTTCCGCGTTTCCTCCGGTAGCATACACGGCCATCCCTCCGGAGGTCTTTTTCAGGATGTAGTACATAATCACCCATATCACCGCTACAAACAGCAGCGGAACCGGCACTCCCAGCAGCCTTCCGTCATGAAAGAACCGTATTCCCTGAGGAAGACCGAATATTACCCGCTCTTCGGTGATAATCAGGGCAATCCCCAGGGCCATGCCCCACATACCGAAGGTAGCAACAAACGGGTTGAGGCCGATGTAGTTTGCTACCAGACCGTTTATCAGACCGCAAAGCGCAGCTACAAGGACACCTGCAAGTATGGCAACGCCCAGAGGGGTGCCGTTAACCAGCAGCAGAGCGGTAGTGCAGGAGGTCAGTCCCATGACGGCGCCTATCGAGAGGTCGATGCCGCCGATAAGCAGGACCAGTGTCTGTCCGAAGGCGGCTAATGCCAGCACGCTTGCCTGCCGGATGATATTGACTGCATTCGAAAAAGAGAGAAAATTTCTTGAAAATATGGTGAATATCAGGACCAGAACGAAAAACATGGCCAGCGGTCCTGAAAGAGTAAACCGTCGCTTATTTCTGTTTATCACTGTCTTATCTCCCCATCGCACTTGTGAGAATTTTTTCCTGAGTTACGGAATCCTTGTCATATTCAGCAGTTATGCGCCCTTCATGCATGACGTAGATTCTGTCGCTCATAGCGAGAATTTCCGGCAGCTCGGATGAAATCATCAGGATCGGACACCCCTCTTTAAGGATTGCCTCCATAAGAAGATAAATCTCCTGCTTTGCCCCGACATCCACGCCTCTCGTCGGTTCATCCATGATAAACAGCTTGGCATGGGTGGCCAGCCATTTCGCCAGAACTACCTTCTGCTGATTTCCTCCGGACAGCTGTTTTACCAGCTGTTTCTGGGAGGGGGTCTTAATACTCAGTTTGTCAATAAACTCCGCAGCCACCTTCTGCTCTTTGTCAGAATTAATGATCCCGTTGGGGAACAGCTGACGCATAGCCGCATGAATAATATTTTCCCGTACTGACAGACGCTGAAAGAGACCCAGGCCTTTTCTATCTTCGGTCACAAATGCCAGCCCTATCCTGGAAGCCTTTTCCGGGGACGAAATTTCAATTTCTTTGCCGTTGAAGATGATAGAACCGCTGGTAATCGGCTCGACACCGAATATTGCTTCGGCAAGTTCGGTTCTTCCCGCCCCCACCAGACCGGAGAGACCGACGATCTCCCCTCTGTTCACGACGATATTGATATCCCTCAGGACCTCCCCCCTGCAGACATTCTTCAGTTCAAGAACTGGAGTATTCTCCGCCATATAGGTTCTCTGGTAGCGTTTATCCACTACCCGGCCGACCATCATCTTCACCACCTCGCTGATAGTGACATCCTCGGCCTTTTTGGTCCCAATATAGCAGCCGTCCCGCAGCACAGTTATCCTGTCCCCGATTTGCCAAACTTCTTCCATGCGGTGAGAAATGTATATAATACCGAGCCCGCGCTCCTTCAGAAGTCTGATCAGCTTAAACAGGGCTTCAGTCTCTCTATCGGCCAGGGTTGCCGTAGGCTCATCAAAGATTATGATCTTCGCATCCAGGGAGAGTGCCTTTGCAACTTCAACCAGCTGCTGCTGAGGCACAGAGAGCTGGTTCACCGTGATCTCAGGATTAATCCCCATTCCCAACGATGCCAGCAGTTTGGAGCTGGCATCGTTCATGGCCTTCGTATCTACCGTCCAGGGCAGCCCGCCCTTCTTTTTAGGTTCCCGCGCCAGATGGATATTCTGCGCTACGGTAAGCCCGGGTATCAGGTTCATCTCCTGATAAATGGTCGTCACGCCCAGACGCTGCGCGTGCTGCACCGAACTGATTTCAACCGGCTTGCCGTCGATAGTGATCTCTCCGGCGTCTTTCTTAAAAGCGCCGGAGAGGATCTTGATCAGGGTTGACTTGCCGGCTCCATTCTCTCCGAGCAGCACATGAACCTCACCCTTATTGAGACTGAACTGGATGTTGTCCAGGGCCTTAACTCCCGGAAAAGACTTTGACAATGCCTCTACTCGTAATATTTCTTCTGCCATAGCACCCTCATATGCAGTGTAGGTTTGATTCCCGGTATTCATTACGATACCGGCGGCTTAACTCCTGCAGGCCATCGTTCCCTGATATCGGCGATGACTGCTGAAACCCTGTCCACGAGCAGGGTAACAATTTTTTCTCCCTTCTCACGGGTCGCAATGGTGGCGTCCCCAATAATACCTTTCTTCAGCTCCTTGTACTCGGGCCTCG
>CAYSRK010000125.1:0-10231 GCA_964433385.1 uncultured Spirochaetales bacterium | reverse complement strand
TAAACAGACCGTGTTCCAGTTGCCGAAGCCTACTCTCAAGGATGCCGGGTAGATGATGGATTACACGGTAAAAAACTTAGATCCAACTTTTTTCATCCTTCCCTGTAAGCATTACCAGTATGTACAAGTAAGATAATAACATACACTCATCTGCCCCGTTCATTCCGCCACCGCCAGAAACTGCTTGCCAACTTCCCCCTCTGACTCTATACTGCCGTATACGCCGCCGTGAACGAGCGAGTTATCGGGCGGCACCCTGAACGTCGGAGACAGTTATGGAGACACTCAGCAGAAGAATTCGCTTCGGATACGGCATCGGCGATCTCGGCGGAAACCTCTTTTTCACTATTGTCGGATTCTACCTTCTCTACTACCTTACCGACGTCGTCAACCTCTCGGCAGCGCTGGCAGGAACAGTGCTGATGATCGGCAAGATCTGGGATGCCGTCACAGACCCGGTAACCGGGTACCTCTCGGACAGGACCCGCACTCGTTGGGGAAGGAGAAGACCCTACATTCTCGTCGGGGCTGTGATCTCCTTTATCGCCATGATCCTCATGTTCACCCGCCCGAACCTTACCGGTCAGGGGTCTCTCTTCCTGCTCCTGACTTTCTATTTCTGCCTACTCAACACAGCCTACACTCTGGTAAATATCCCCTACACAGCCCTTCTTCCGGAACTGACCCGCGATTTTGATCAGCGCACCCTCCTGACCGGTTATCGGATGAGCTTCGCTGTAATCGGCACCTTTGTCGGAGCTGGGGCGGTAATGCCCATCATCGGCCTCTTCTCCTCTGAGGAGCGCGGATGGTCGGCCGTAGGCGGGATAATGGGGGGCATCATGCTCGCCTCAGCCCTGGTTACCGTGTGGGCCGTCCGCGAACCGAAGCAGCTCAAACCGTCAGGCGGACCGGGATTTTTCAAAACCTACCTTGAAGTCCTCGGCCTCTCCGTCTTTCTCCGGGCAATGATTCCCTGGGCTCTGTTCATCACCGGAACCACCATGATCCAGGGAGCGCTGGTCTACTACTTCAAATACATCCTCCTCGATGAAGGACTCTTTCAGACCGCCCTGCTCTTCCTCCTCTCCTTCAGCCTGCTCTGCATACCGGTCTGGGTGGCCGTCTCCAAACGGATCGGCAAGAAGACGAGCTACAGCCTGGGGATGGGGCTGATGAGCCTGGCAGTCGTTCTCTTCTCACTCTTTGCCCAGAAGCTCGGCTCCGGCTTCGCTTTCTTCATGATGGCAGTTGGCGGAATCGGCCTGTCTACCCACTACGTCATGCCCTACTCAATCCTTCCTGATGTGGTGGAGTACGACGCGGTCAGAAACGGCGGCATCAGGCGGGAGGGGGCATTCTCCAGCCTCTGGACCTTTTCCAGCAAGATCGGCCAGGCGGCGGCTCTTGCGGTGAGCGGCTGGATCCTCGAGCTCTTCAAGTACAGCCCGGACGTCATACCCTCCCGGCTCACGCTTACCGGTATAAAACTGCTCTGCGGTCCCCTTCCGGTTGTTTTCTACACAGCAGGCATTATCATCCTCTCCTCCTACCCGATAAGCCGTGCTTACTACGACAGGATGATCTCAGTCGGCATCCCAGCCGGTGAGTGACAGAATCTGCAGCAGCGAGGAGCGTAGAAGGTGATAAAACGGGGAAAGCGGTACATAAGATGCCTGCGGCCGGAGGCTGGCGCAGGTTTTGTCGCCCCTGCCCTATCTGCTGGGGCACTGAGGATTATGCGTGCTGCAGGCAGATGTTACCTGCGCTTTGCAGAGGGGGTCAGTCACGTCTCCCTCCTCAACCCCCAGCCGCTGACTGAGGCCTATCGCGAGTTTGAGAGCAGGCAGAAGCGCCTTATTATTGCCTTCCGTCATGTCTCGCGCGCAGATGCCCCGGTGCTCCTCTACGCATTAAGCCGGCTTCTGCCGGCAGAGGCAAAGCGGGCCGGGACGCCGCTTGCCCATACGCCCCATGCCCTCTTCCTCTACGGTAAGGATGTGCTTAACTGGGCCGGGAAAGGAGCGGCATGGCTCTTTCCCCGTATCGGTAATATTCCGGTGATCAACGGAGAACCGAACAGGGAGGGGCTGACAATCCTGCGCAGGGAGGCGGCTTTCGGCCCCTATCCCATAGCTCTTGCCCCCGAGGGGCAGGTCACCTACCATATGCACCGCTGTTTCCCCATTGCTGCCGGCCCCGCCGCATTGGCTGAATGGGGGCTGGAAAGCGGAACCGATGTATCAGTCCTGCCCGCAGCAATCGGGTACCGCTACAGCGAAGACCCGGGAGCGTTTACCCTCCAGGTGCTCAGGAGATGGGAGAGGAGGACCGGATTCAAGGTCACAGGCTCCGGCTCCTCGGGCAGAGCACTGTGGGAGTCTCTCCTGAAGGCTACTGATCTGACGCTCGGCCAGCTCGAATCAATCTACAGGACAGCACGGATACATGCACAAACATCTGTCCATACGCTTCGTCTGCGGATGGCAGCTGTCTGTGAGGCAGCCCTCACGGCAGCCGAAACTGCTGCCGGAATCGAAGGGACCGGCTCCGTTCTCGAGCGGCTCTTTCGCATCCGCTACGCCGGAGTCCGCACCCTCTACCCCGAACGGTATGACCCGAACTCCCTCTCGCCGCTTTCTCGCAGCATAGCTGACTACCGCTCCATTGAGGCACGGGTCTATCTCCGCCACGGCAGCATTGTCGATGTGCTCGAATATCTTGACCCGGAATACATCAGCCCGGATGGACCGCCCGTACGGTTCTGTGAGTATGCCCTGAATCTGCTCGATATAGTTAACAGGATGGAAGGCGGGGATATCAGCTCACGCTACAGTCCGCACGGAGTGCATGCCTGTGTTCTCCCGGGAACGCCCCTGTCCGCAGAAGACTACTTCCGCGAAGACTCCTCCGGAAGCCGGCGGGAATCCCGCCGACGGCTGACTGAAGAGCTCGGCACGCAGCTTCAGAAGCTCTCAGATGAGCTCTGCCTCACCCAGGCTGAGCCCTAGAGCGGATCGGGTTCAAGCAGAGGAACATCTATGGTGATGTAGGTATTTCCCAAAAAGGGAGAGAGGTAGAAGGGCCTGCTCCAGTCCCTCAGTATCTCATGATTTGACCGTTCAGTATTTCCGATCGGGACCGGCCGGTACAGCTCAGGCCCGACAGCTGAATCATAGACAAAAAACCCGTCGGCATAATAGCCCCAGAGCGTAATCCAATGAAGGTAGAGCGCCTGCTGGCTCTTCAGGCCGCTGTACGTGCCGTCCTTTCTAAACCCATTGGAAACCAGCAGCATGACCGGTTTCCCGGAATCAATTTCCTCTCTGAGGACCTGCAGCCTATCCTCATCAGAAAGGGCGTTCGCCCGATTGAGAAATGCTGCTATATTGAGGCTGTTAAGCGAAACAGCGGCATTGGCAGGCGTCATACCTCCGAACAGCCGGCCCCACTGCGACATGTAGGAGGATATCGGGATATCGTAATCAGCCATGCTGAAGGCAGTCGCAATTCCGGCTACGGAAAAGCCTCCGCAGAACGGGACATTCTGCTCATAGTAGTAAAAAGGCCTGTTTTCGAGAATCGTATAGCCGCCATAGCTGACAAATCCCGCACTCTCGTCCCAGACAGTAGTCTCATAGAGCTGCTTCACATACTCATGCGGAACTTTGCTGACGTACTCCGGCTTGCCTGCAAGGCAGCCGGTCAGCAGGAGATACAGTGCTGCGGCAGCTGTACTGCCGATGATTAGCCATTTTACAGCCCGGCTCATACTCCACCACCCACCGCCCTCCGGGGGCAGGGGCTACAGTACCAGATCGCAAGCCTCAGCCGGCATCCAGTGCGCGTCCATTCCATCCCATTTCACGTTGCAGCCGATAGGATTGGTAACGGGAACTGCAATCTCTCTCCCCGACACCAGCGCCTCCAGAGCATCACGCAGCTCATGAGCAGATGCCTTGCTGACATCCTTCGGACTATCGACAGCTCTTCCTGTATAGACCAGTCTCCTCTCCTTGTCAAAGACAAAAAAGTGAGGTGTCCTCAAAGCACCATAAGCTCGGGCCGTATCCTGCGTGTCATCGTGCAGGTATACCCAGGGGAAGCGGTTAAGTTCCATCCGGCGTACCATATGATCAAAGTCGTCATCCTCGTAGGTATTCGGGCTGTTCGCATTAACGGCGACAAAGCGGACCCCCCGACCGGCAAACTCTTCGGCGACAGCGCGTGTATTCTCATCGGAACCCAGCACGTAGGGGCAGTGGTTGCAGGTAAAAAAGATCACCAGGCAGGGTGAATCGGCAAAATCGGCAAGTGAATACGTTTTTCCGTCGGTCGCCTTGAGGGAAAAATCGGGAGCTTTCGTCCCGAGTGAAATGGTAAAAGCCATAGCAGTGCTCCTCATATCAGTCCCCTGTCCGGCTGCGGACAGGCAGCTTTCAGCTGTCTGTCAAAGATACAGAGCGGCAGGCTGATCGTCAATATCCGCCTGAAGCAGCCTTTAATCGGTTCGAAAATTCATCGCCGTCTGCAGCGCCTCAGCTGAAAGCGCCGCCACCTCATCCCCGCTGTCAGCCGCACTGCGGTACCAGGCGAGGGCTTCCTCGTAGGCTCCCTCGAGCACGAGCCGGTCACCCTGCCTGATCAAGCCGGAATCAAGGGGCTGCTCAATGTGCCAGAGGGGGTAGTTACGTTCATCGGAATAGATATATCCGTCGCTGTCCGAGAGCAGCCTTCCGTCCTCTCCGTACGCTGAAACCTTGAGAGAGAAATAGGCTCCCGGGTGATAAAATCCGATCACTGCCGCAGGGTAGACCCTGTCGGGACTCATGACCCCTATTCTCAGTCTCGGGCCTGCATCTGCAGGGCTGAGGGAGTAAAAAGGTGTCGGAACCCGGTCAACCTCAACCCCGACTGAGGAGCTGAAGATGTCCCGGCCTTTTTGCGGCGGGCCGGCTTCGCCCTCAGCAATCGAGGCTTCGGTGTAGTATACGGCATGAATTCCGTACTCGCGCGCTCCGGGATAGGGTTCCCATCGCGCGCTCACCTCCTCTCCGTACGGCAGGGAGAGAGCCCCCTGAGGCTCACTCATTACCAGCTGATGGTTAAGCTCCACCTCCAGGGTAACGAGCTCCTGCGGCTCGATTTCGATCCCGGCCGGTATGTCACATGCCCCGACGCCCTCCAGGTCCTCCGGAGAGAACTTGAAGACCAGATCGTAGACTCCCGGGTCGACCCGCCTGAAAGTTATGATGCCGTCGGCTCCGCTTTCACTGACCGGGTAGGCTCCGGTATCAAACATCCTGCTTGAATAAGAGCCGCTCTTCGCGGAGGGGCGCAGCAGCGCCTCTGCTCCTGCCAGGGGCATTCCGAAACGGGTGAGGTAAACCTGCACCTGCGCTGTCTCCGTTTCGGCTCTGACCGGGTCGGCCGCATCGGCAAGCACTCTCTCCGCCCGCAGAATCAGCTGATATGCCTTCTGGTCTTCAGCCGTCACATTGACTCTCGCTGCGGAATTCTGCGTCTCAAGATTCTCTATGTGCTCCATGGCCCCCTGCAGATGAAACTGCGAACGCTCAATGTACCGGGCAGCTTCTGCAGTTTCCCCGGCTTCGGCTGCCAGAAGACTGAGCCAGGCCCCAGCCTCAGCTTTCTGCATGGATTCAGGTGAAACGGTCTCATACGCTGTCTGAGCCATTTCCGCAGCCTCTTCTTCCCTCTCGAGTTCACGGTAAAGCTCCGTCAGGTTGAGCAGCACTGCTGCAGCCCGGGTCGGGTGACCGCTAGTGGAAAAACCCTCAAGCGCCTGCAGATAGTAGTGTTCGGCAGTACTGATGTCATCCATTGACAGCGCAGTTTCAGCCAGCCGTTCGTAGATGTTCCAGCGCCACAGTTTCTCCCGCTGCCGCTCGGCTGTCTTTTCAATCAGGGGGTAGAGCTGCTTAACCTCTTCAACGGGGATGGAGAACTCAGGGGCAGCAGTACCGCTTCTGAAGGTAAAATCCCGGCCGACAATAACCTCGCTCTGCGACTGCTCGGTATAGTGCAGCAGTGCGTAGGCCGACTCCCGGGCCTCGGAGGATGCAGGGAACCAGCGCATCAGCCTGACTGAACGGTCAATTGCATCCTGGTACTCCTGCGCTTCATAATTGTTCTCTATGATCCGGTAGAGAAGCGGCGGTGAAGCTAGATATATCAGCAGCATGCCCGCGACTGCCGCCGCTGCAAAGAGTGCTGTTCGTCCTGTTTTCCATTTTCTGTCCTTACGTTTCATTGCGCTCTCCTGTTCGTCTCTTTCAAGGTATCCGTCCCACGTTCGAGCTGGACTGCGGCGAAGGGTTGCTCACCGACAATGATTACGCGCTCCCGGGAGACCTGGACATACGGTTTGGAAGGGGTGCCGACGAGCAGAACTGCGTAGAGGCAACCCACGACAGCGGCTGCGGTCAGGCCGAAGGCCCAGACGGGAATCCGTACCGGGCGGCGATTCGGGCGTATCACCTGAGTCTGCCCTGTGGAGGTCTCTGCAAGGGCGCTTCGTACCGCATCCTCCCGAGTAAAAGTCACCTCGGCATAGGCATCCTGCACCAGGTCCTTCAGGACTGCATCGCTTATATCTGCCCCTTTTCCGGCGCGTTCTTTTCTCCCTGCCCTCTTCATACTTCTCTCTCCTCTGCCCTGAGAAACCGGCGGTCTATTCACCGAACCCCTCCTGTATCAGAGCGGCCTTCAGCAGCCTTCGTCCCCGGTGGAGTCTGCTCTTCACCGTTCCCTTGGGGATGCCGAGGACACTGCTGATTTCCTCAATCCCGAGCTCCCCGAGGTAGTGAAGGGCCGCCGGCAGCCGGTAGGTATCCGGGAGGGCTGCCAGCGCGCTTCTTACCCGTTCCGTCCGCTCCGCCCGCAGAGCCGCCGTTTCCGGCTGCGCAGTCTCATCGGCCGATGGCAGCGCTTCCAGGCAGACCGGAGAGGCTGAGCGACGCTCTCCCTTGCGTCTGCGGCGCAGATAGTCTACCGCCAGATTGCTCGCGATCCGGTAGAGATAGGTGTACGCCGAAGCGTTGCCCTGGAAACGGTGCATATTTTTACCGGCCCTTATGAACGTCTCCTGCGCAATATCTTCAGCGGCTTCCCTGTCACCGGTCATAGCCGCAGCGGCGCGGGTAAGCCGATGCTGATAGCGTTGCATCCATGTCTCTATGTTGTTCCAATCTTCACTCATGCAGCATGTTCCTCGGTGGCTGCGGGTTTTGCTCAGCGCTGCCGGCCGTTTCTGTACTTTAGACGAAACAAACAGCCTGCAGGTTCCCTGCTGCCGTGAAATTCCGCAATTATTTCCTGTTTTCTTATAAGATACTGTGTTTCAGTCGGGAATTACCCGGATCAGACCTTTCTTACTGAGGACTACCGAATAGTGGAAGAGCTGCTGACTCGCCTCTCCTCCTTTGTCCGAGAGGACAAGAACGAGGTGGAGGTGGTAGACTTTTTTTCCTTTGATCTCTTTTATCTGGAGCCCGCTTATCTGGTAGAAGCGGTCTTCCGGATCATCCATCTCCCTCAGCCACTTATCCACCCTGATTCTGATGATCTCATTGATCCCTTCAAGCCGCCTGTGCGTCTGCCGGAGCCTGCCTGCCCTGATTTTAATGTTTCGTGAATAATAGACAACATCCTCTTCGGTCATGATGTTCCTGAAGGGGTTCGGTTTCCTGTACCGCAGCGCCTTCACCCGCCCCGGAACGTCACGCAGCCGCAGGAAGTCGATCCGCTCCTTGACCGTCCCCACCCGCCGCTCATTAGCCGGATCCCGGTAGAGGGCAATCTTATCGGCTATGAGACGCGGTATGCCGCGTCCAAGGACATCACGCATGACTTCCTTGATTCTGTCCTTGAATACATAGGCGACAATGATGATGATAGCCCAGGGAAGGGTGTTCTGGCTGTAGTTTTTCTGCGCGTAGAAGGAGGCGAGGACAGCGAAGGTCATCGCGGCCGCAGCTGCCAGGCCGGCGAACAGGTGCCGCACCTGACGGGGCAGCGGAGATTCGTCAGTCGTGATGTACAGGGATGACTGGGACCATTTTTTCAGCATGCTGTTGCGGTAGGTGACAACCTCATCGATGTGTTTCACCCCTTTCATGTCGAAATTCACATACTCGTACTCATTCTGGTGAGACTGCTCCCGCGCCGACATTTCACCGAGCCGCTCGAGCAGTTCGTCTTTCAGCGGAATCTGCCTGACTATCATGAATGTCTCGGCAAGGAAGTCGATCATCAGCTGGGTAATGTGCTCATCCGCCCACCGGTAGGCAGTTAACAGGCTTTCGGGAATCCTCGGCTCCAATAACTGGGAGTATAGTTCCCGGAACATATCGAGCATGCTGCCCGCTGAGGTGAGGAAGCGCTGCAGGGTCGCGGTGCAGACAGCGCGGGCTGAGGGCTTGACTGACTCCTCAAGCAGCACCTGGGTAACAGCCTTGACCTCACGGCGGAAGTTATTCACCAGAGTCTGCATTTCATAGACAACCTTCCGCTCCTGCCGCTTTTCCACGATTGTCTGCTCGAGCACCCCCCGGATGCGAAAGAGCGGACTGAGGTCACAGGTCGGGTCGATGATACGGGCAAGGGAAAGGTTGGGCGAGGAGAAGCGTGACCGGACTGAGATGTCGTTGAGAACCGTCTGCGGCTGATCATAGGTGTTTCCCCGGATGTTGAGCTGGGTCGGGGAGAAGATATAGAGCTTGATGGTATAGCGGTCAGTCCCCTGCTCGCTGACCGGCAGGCTGGTCTTGAACTCAAGATGGGTTCTGCTGTGAATTCTTATGTCGCTCTCAAACTCTTTCATGGTCCCTGCTCCGGTCTCCGCGGCCCGGTGACAGCATGCAGTGCGGATCAGCTGTTCTGTCTCCGGATCACACAAACGGGTATTATAGCATGGAACGGGTATGCGGGAATAGTGCGAGCCTATCTAATGCTCTACCAGGGGAACCGTCATAGCCCCGTCGGGCATGATCCAGACCTGGGCTGCTTCGCCTTTACGTTCAAGGGCTTCATCCACAGCCTTCTGCAGATCATCTACGGGACGGATAAAGATTT
This sequence comes from uncultured Spirochaetales bacterium, assembly GCA_964433385.1. Taxonomy (GTDB): domain Bacteria; phylum Spirochaetota; class Spirochaetia; order JABMQR01; family JABMQR01; genus M55B182. Next base: position 1,135 of record CAYSRK010000125.1, on the reverse strand, counting down.
TCTCCAGAATTTCGTCGTCAAGCTCCGTCTTGCCCCACATGCTCGCCCAGGTGGCAATTTCTGCCATTTTAGCCGCCTTATGATACCCGAGACGGTACTCGGCCTTGATTTTCTCCAGAACCTGCTCCGGGGTGGAACAGGAGCTGAGCAGATCAATATAAGCCGTATCGCCGACACCTTCACGGCAGGCGGATACGAGGATCAGGATACCGCCGGGGTTTAAGGCCAGCTTGCCGTTATCGAGCGCTTTCTGGGCCTGGTAGAGATCCACATCCATCGGGTAGGCGGAACAGGTTATGACGATATCGGCTTTGCGGGGTATGCGGGTGGTAAATACCGCCTTCGCGGCGGAGACCGCATCATCGAAGGAGGTGATGATATCGCCGGCAGTGATGCTGCACACGTTATGGTGCTTGTCCATGACGGTCATGATCGCAAAGATCTTCTTGCCCTTGAGCGTCTTGAGGGCATCAATCATATCGAGGTGAACGGGATTGCCCTCAAGCTTCAGGGCCTGAGCCTCCAGGGAGAGCGCATGGCTGTGGTTCTGCTCAATAGTTTTATAGGAGGCAATTCCCGGGAGGATGGACTTGCGTCCCCCGGTATAGCCGGCAAAGTAGTGCGGCTCAACCGAACCTACGGCAATAATCCGCTCAGCTTCATACCCCAGGCGGTTGATGTACATCTCGGTTCCCTGGTTTGAAGTACCCAGATAGACCATTTGACTCTCGTCTCGGGCATCGTGGACATGAATTCTGCCGGCAAATCGCTCGTAGTGTTCACCGAAGATGAAGCGGTACTCCTCTTCCGTCGGAGCGCGGTGAGCCCCGGTTGCGATAATGAACTGCGCACCGGCAGCATCGAGATCATCAGCGGTCACATCAAGAATCTGGCGCGTGGGTGTCGGCCGTGTTCCATCATTGACAATAACCAGCAGCGGCCCCGACCCTCGGATCACTTCCTCATAGGAAAGCGGTCCTGAACAATGTCCCAGCGCCTCCTGGATCATCTCGTACGCCGGAGCGCTTACCTCAGGATCGTTCGGTTCAATGAATCCGGCGAAGTTCCGGTCCGCTATCGTAAGATCTATACTCTTTCGGTTGTACGGTATCGATATCTGCATGGAAGACTCCTT
>CAYSRK010000124.1:0-5867 GCA_964433385.1 uncultured Spirochaetales bacterium | reverse complement strand
TGAAGGTCGGACCCCCGGAGGGCTGCCGGATAGCCCCGATTACCTTTTCTCCCAGATGACCGAGCCCCTGGACAAGCCCCATGGTGGTGGTTGACTTCCCCTCACCGAGGGGCGTCGGGGTAATTGCGGTAACCTCGACGTACTTGCCGTTCGGCCGGTCCGAGAGCCTGTCCAATACCTTCATATAATCAATCTTGCCGGTATAGTGCCCGTACGGGAAGAGCTCTTCAGCGGTAATACCCAGGTCCTCGGCAAGTTCGCTGACAGTTTTCATCTGTGATTCAGCTGCCTGTGCGATCTCCCAGTCCTTCATGGTTTTCGGGTCCAGGTGAACGTTTTGAGTCATGTGCAAGCCTCCTTCTTGATACATGCTGAGTCTACGGCGTATACTACCGCATATCGACCGCAGCGCTGCAGTATGAACCATCATACCATGCTATGGCCGATATGAACAGTGATAAGTTTCATGTTTGATGAAGAGGTAATTTTATAGCGTTAATTATGCGTAAATCAGCATAAGATTATCGAAATATTGCTATAATCCTCTAAATACCTCGTAATGATTAATCGTTACGCACACGTGCGGCCCATAGAGCCGCCGCAAGGAGAACCTATGCAGCCGTCCGGCTCAGCCGATTCCGATACACCCCTGCAGAGTCACCGGGTAACAATTGCGCTGCTGTTTTTCGTTGCTCTGCTGCTCTGGTTCTCCCAGTTTATCTACCTGCCGGTCCTGCCGCTCTACCTCTCGGAAAAGGTTGGCAACCTTGCATCGGTCGGACTGATCCTCTCGATGTTCGGTATCGCGCAGCTGGCCCTGCGTATTCCGATCGGGCTGCTCTCCGATGCAACCGGCAGGAAGAAGGGACTCCTGATCATCGGTTTCCTCGGCATGGGAACGGGGGCGGTTCTTCTCTACTATGCATCTTCCACGCCCCTCCTGCTCGCTGCCCGGATTATGACCGGCATGGGTGCAGCCGTCTGGGTACTGATGATAGCGGTTTTTACTTCCCACTTTCCCCACCACAAGCTGGTTTCGGCGACGGCTCTGCTGGTGATAGCCAACGGAGCGGGGAAGACTATCTCTACGTTTCTCTCCGGGTTTGTAAATGAATTTCTTGACGAGGCGGTGGTATTCCACCTTGGAGGCGCGGCAGCTTTCGCGGCAGCTCTGCTGCTGCCGTTCATCCGCATAGAACCGATGAAACGGGCGCCGAGTTCGCCTGCCGATTTCGGACGTCTCATACTGCGGCGCAGCCTGCTCGTTCCCACCCTCGGCCATGGGGCAGCCATGGCTGCAGTCTGGGCGATACCGCTGAGTTTTCTCCCGGTCAGAGCTGAAGAGCTCAATGCCGGCGATGTGGAGACCGGACTGCTGCTCGGCGCCCACCTTGCCGCGTTCACCCTGAGCAACATACTCAACTCGGCCATCGGCTCCCGGGTTCCTATACGGAAGCTGATCTTCTCAGCCTCACTCATCTTCACGCTCGGCAACGCAGTTGCGGCGCTTGCGGATTCCCTGGCCATGCTGGTTGCAGCGGGTATCCTGATCGGGTTGGGGTTCGGTATTCTCATGTCAAGCTTCCAGGGGAGCAGCCTGAGAGGCATCCCTCCCGAGCAGCGGGCGACGGCAATCGGCATCCACCAGTCGCTCTACTCCATCGGCATCATAGTCGGCCCGGCAGTTGGCGGCGTGCTTGCCGATGCGTACGGACTCAGGGTGATGTTCGCCGTAATTACTGCGGCAGTATTTCTGCTGCTCATGCTCACCCTCCGCCTCACTGAGCCTTGAAACGGCAGATGCGTTCGGCTATTCTGATGCGAAAGGCTGTGAGGAGAACGTATGCAGATCATGACAGTTACCGCCGCACCGTCAACGGAAAGCTTCGGCTATGCCATAGCTTCGAGGGTTCGGAAGTACCTCGAAAGTGCCGGGCACAGGGTCATCTTTCACGACCTCTACCGGGAGCAGTTTCCGCCGCTGCTTCCGGTAGAGGAGATTCCGTACGGAGCTGAAACCGACCCGACAGTCGCAGCCCACTGCAGTGAGCTTACCGCCTCTGACGGCATCGTTATTGTCCATCCGAACTGGTGGGGGCAGCCGCCCGCGGTGCTCAAGGGGTGGGTGGACCGGGTGTTCAGACCGGGAACTGCCTACCTTTACGAGGGAAAACCGGGAGAGATCGGAACGGTGACCGGCCTGCTCAGCGGTAAGTTCGCCCTGGTCTTCACCACCGGCGATACGGATGAGGAGACTGAGCGCAGCTATTTCCACGATCCGCTGGAGACCCTCTGGCGGTATTCCATATTCGGTTTCTGCGGAGTCACCAGATTTCTGCGGCACCACTTTTCCGTCATCATGATCAGTACCGAACAGCAGCGCAGGATGTGGCTTGATGAAGCAGAAACCGTTACCAAGAATTTTCTCGATCAGGACAGCGCCAGAAAGGAGTGACTATGGAAAACTTCAGATTCAGGAATCCGACGAACATCATCTTCGGCCGGGGAGCTGAAACCCTGGCAGGAGAGGAGGCATCCCGGTACGGTAATCGGGTACTGCTGCACTACGGCGGGGGCAGCATCAGGAAAACCGGGCTCTATGAGGTCATCATGAAATCGCTCCGCTCAAGCGGGCTTACGGTAACCGAACTTGGCGGCGTGAAACCGAACCCGCGGCTCTCCATGGTTCGAGAGGGGATTGAAATCTGCAGGAAACAGCAGATCGACCTCATTCTGGCAGTCGGAGGCGGGAGCGTCATCGACTCGGCCAAGGCAATAGCCGTGGGGGCACTGTACGAAGGCGACGTCTGGGACCTATACACCGGAAAAGGGAAGGCTGAAGAGGCGCTGCCGGTCGGTACGGTACTGACGATTCCTGCCGCCGGCAGCGAATCAAGCAACGGGAGCGTCATAACCAACGAGGATGGGGATTGGAAACGGCCCTACGGATCGGATCTCATCTACCCGGTTTTTTCCTGTCTCAACCCTGAGCTGGCCTTCACGCTTTCAGATTTCCAGACAGCCTGCGGTATTGCCGACATGTTTGCCCACCTGCTCGAACGATACTTCACCAACTCCTCTCCGGTCGGGCTGACCGACCGGCTCATTGAGGGGGCGATGAAGAATATCATCGACTTCGGACCGAAAGTTCTGCATGAGCGAACCGGCTACGACGCCTGGGCGGAGATCATGTGGTCGGGGACGGTTGCCCACAATAACCTCCTTGATACCGGGAGGATAGGCGACTGGGCTTCCCACAATATTGAGCACGAGCTCAGCGGCATCTACGACATAGCCCACGGAGCCGGCCTGGCAATCGTTTTTCCTGCCTGGATGAAGCACGTGTATACCCACGACATCAAACGGTTCGTGCAGTGGGCTGTGCGGGTGTGGAATGTCGAGCAGGACTTCTCATCAGATGCAGAGACCGCCCTTGCGGGCATTGCCCGGTTCGAGGAGTTTCTCAAGGGTCTCGGACTCGCCGTCAGGCTCACCGAAGCGGGAATTGACAGCTCCCGTCTCGAGGAGATGGCCGACAAGTGCACCGCCGGCGGCACCCGGCTTGAGGGCAGCTTCGTCCAGCTTGACCGGCAGGATATTCTTACGATCCTGAAATCGGCCCTGTAGAAAAAGAACACCGCCCCTTCTGCAGAGAGTTCTGTATCAGGGGCGGTGTTTCACTGGATGTCTCAGAGCTTCTTCAGTTCCTCCAGGATGTTCTCCTCGGTGAAGCCGAACATCTTCATCAGGTCCCCAGCCGGGGCCGACTCTCCAAAGGTGGACATGCCGATCACGCATCCGTTCAGTCCGGTGTACTTGTACCAGAAGTCGCGGTGGGCAGCTTCCACGGCAATCCGTTTCGTTACTGCCGGGGGAAGCACGCTGTCACGGTAGGCACTGCTCTGCCGCTCAAAGGTCTCAGGTGAAGGCATTGACACAACCCGAACCGCGGCGGAACCTTTCGCAAACTTCACCGCAGCCTTAAGCGCCGGCTCAACCTCCGATCCGGTGGCGATGACCACGTACTCGGGGTTTTCTCCGCTCTCCCAGAGGACGTAGGCACCCTTTTCAATATCGGCGACCTGCTGCTCATCCCGGGGGAGGACGGGCAGTCCCTGCCGGCTCAGAATCAGGCTGACAGGTCCCTCTTTACTCCTGACGGCTTCCTTCCAGGCTGCGGCTGTCTCGACGCTGTCGGCCGGTCTCCACGTAGTCATGCCCGGGGTCATTCTCAGAGAGGCTATCTGCTCCACCGGCTGATGGGTCGGACCGTCCTCTCCGAGTCCTATGGAGTCATGGGTATAGACCAGAATTGTGTGCAGCTTCATGAGGGATGCCATTCTGACGGCGTTGCGGGCATACTCCATGAAAATGAGAAAGGTCCCGCAGTAGGGCAGGAATCCGCCGTGCAGGGCGACCCCGCTCATCATGGCTGTCATCCCGAACTCCCTGACTCCGAAATGGACGTAGTTTCCATCGGGATTTCCCGCGGTAACGGGGCGGGATCCGCTCCACTTGGTGAGATTGGAGGGGGCGAGGTCCGCCGAGCCGCCGAAGAGTGAGGGCAGCAGGACTCCGAGCCTGCTGATAGCGTTCTGGGATGCCTTGCGGGTGGCAACCTTCTCTCCTGCCCGCTGCAGTTCGGCGATATAGGCATCAATCTCGTCCTCCCATCCCGAGGGGAGCTCTCCGCACATCCGGGAGGAGAACTCGGCGGCAAGTTCCGGATACGCTTTGCTGTACTCGGCGAACATGGCTTCCCACTTCTGTTCAGCCGCTGCTCCTTCGCTGCGGGCGTCCCACGCGGAGCAGATCTCTTCCGGTACGAAGAACGGCTCATCGTATTCCCAGCCGAGGGATTTTCGGGTGAGAGCGACCTCCTCTTCGCCGAGCGGTGCTCCGTGAGAACTCTCCTTTCCCTGGTGCTTGGGGGAGCCGAAGCCGATTTTTGTTCTGCAGCAGATGATTGAGGGCCGTTCACGGTCACTTTTCGCTGTATCAAGCGCTGTTTTGAGGGCTTCGGAATCATGCCCGTCCACATCCTCGATAACCTGCCAGCCGTAGGCCCGGAAGCGGTCCCCGGTCTTGTCGGTAAACCACCCCTTCACCTCTCCGTCGATTGAAATGCCGTTGTCATCGTAGAAGAGGATGAGTTTCCCCAGTCCCAGCGTTCCCGACAACGAGCAGACTTCGTGGGAGAGTCCCTCCATCAGGCAGCCGTCACCGGCGAAGACGTAGGTAAAATGGTCGACGACGGGAAAGCCTTCCCGATTGAACCGGGCTGCGAGCACCTTTTCCGCCAGAGCCATGCCAGCAGCATTCGCCAGTCCCTGGCTCAGAGGGCCGGTAGTCGTCTCAACTCCCGGGGTAAGGCCAAGTTCGGGATGCCCCGCTGTTTTCGCGTGGAGCTGGCGGAATCGTTTCAGCTCCTCGAGCGGAAGATCGTACCCGGTCAGGTGCAGGAGCGAGTAGAGCAGCATCGAGGCATGCCCGTTCGAGAGAACAAACCGGTCGCGGTCAAACCAGTGCGGGTTGGCCGGATTGTGCTTGAGGCTGTGCCTCCAGAGCACCTCCGCGATATCGGCCATTCCCATGGGAGCTCCCGGGTGACCCGAGTTCGCTTTCTGTACACCGTCCATGCTGAGGATCCGTACAGCGTCTGCCAATTTCTTACTATTCATACCGTTACACCCCTTTGTTATCTTATTGTCTTACCGGCAGGCCGGAATGAAGCAGCCGCTGCTGCCCCGGATTCGTATCCTGCCGACGTTCTGACACTATACCCAATATTACCCGGTTTTGCAAAGTCTTGCATTCCCGTCTGCGGTAGGTATCAGTACATATCCGGGGGTGCGGCCTGTACGGAG
>CAYSRK010000123.1:0-8709 GCA_964433385.1 uncultured Spirochaetales bacterium | reverse complement strand
TCCTGCCGTCGGAGGTGTCAGCGGCGATAACCACGGTATTCTCAAATGGTGAATCGCTTCCGTCGATGAGTCTGACGGTGACTGTTGTCCACGAGATGGTATCATCCTGGCCGCCGCCGAAGAGTGAGCAGGAGAAACCGATCACCGCGGCGGTGATTGCCAGAGATGCCAGAAGTAAACGATTTTTCATAAGCCAGCTCCTTGCAGAGAGTCAGCCGGCCGGTTCGGGAGCTTAAGCAGTGCAGCTGATACGCCGGTCTGCGGGAAGGCGATGAGGCGCCCACGCCTACAGTATACTACCTATTGATGCACGTAACTACAAAAAAATTGCAACAATAATTGCGCAGGTAAGCAGTAAAGTTCTACAGATAAATTTTGCTTCAGCATGCCGTACTGCTGCAGAGATGTTGGTTATTCCGGCATTGCTGCGGTCAGTATGCTGACGTTCACCAATAATCCTACGGCTGTGTCCTACGGCTGTGAGTATTATTTAATTTGGATTTCCCGTGTCTGCGTGGTATATTTTTGAGTTAGATAAAATAGGGATTATGACAAGTAAAAAAAGTAGGCAGTGATGAACAGCAGTATGAAGGAAGAGGAGTCTCATCCTGAGAAGACACGCAGGGAGCAAGGTCAAATCAGGGACGTTCAGAGAGCATCGCTCTGGGAACTGGAGGAGCGGAACAAGGAACTTGCATTCCAAAATTCCCTGACTGATATTCTCGAAGATTTTGATGCTGATCCGCACACGGTGTGCCGGAAAACAGCTGACATGCTTCCCTCGGCATTTCAATTCCCCGAATTTGTCTGTGCACAGATCAGTCTGGACGGTATGCGTACCTACTGCACAGGGGCTGCTGTGTGCAGAGGTGAGCTCTCCATCACCGCTCCCATAGCAGGGGGCTCTGTCAGCGGAGAGCTGAAGGTTTTCAGCGGCTATCCGCCTGATTTCGCCCAGCGTCACCCGGACAGAGCGGTATTCCTTGAGGAAGAGAAGAATCTTCTGGGTGTTACTGCCCACAGGCTGGCGAATTATCTTGACCGCCAGCAGATACGCAAATCTCTCACTGAAAGTGAACAGCGTTTCAAGACTCTGGTCCATTCAGTCAATGACGTTATCTACGAAATATCATCAGACGGCACTATAGCGTACGTAAGCCCCTCGATCACGCGGATGCTCGGGTATACGCCTGAAGAGGTGACGGGGAAAAACTTTTTCAGCTACATGTATCCTGATGATGTTCCGGCACTTACCCAGGCTCTCAGCAGCCTGGGTAAGACGAATTATTCCTATCTTGAGTACCGCTATGTCACAAAAACCGGGGAAATCCGCTGGGTCCGTTCCTCCACTAATCCGGTTGTCGAGAATGGGCGGGTTGTCGGGGGACGCGGGTCCCTAACCGACATCCATGAACGGAAAACAGCTGAACTGAAGCTCAGGGAGCATGAGTTTCAGCTGCGGGTACTCTTTGACAAAATGAGCCAGGGTGCCGTGCTCCAGGACGGGGAAGGGCGCATCGTGCAGCTCAATGCCTCTGCAGAGCAGATTCTCCAGGTTGAGCAGCAGGAGCTTATCGGAAACGCCGGCTTTCTGAAAGATTCCTGGCGGGCTGTCGATGAAAAAGGCCATTCAATTCCTCATAGTGAAGCACCTCCCTTCAAGGCTCTGCGCACCGGAACGAGCATAGCCAACCAGACCATGGGAATAGTCAGGGAAGGGAACAGGGTTGATACGTGGATCTTAATCAGCAGCGAACCTGTATTCCGTGAAGGTGCCGATGATGCTCCATTCCAGGTCTTTACCACCTTCACCGATATCACACGGATGAAGGAGGTTGAAGAGAAGCTGCTCAGCAGTGAAGCCCGGTTCCGTACCCTCGTCAGCTCGCAGACCAGCTATGTGGTTCAGACAGACCTGGAGGGAAGGTACACCTACGTCAACGACACATTTATCCGTGAGTACGGCTGGCTTGTGCCCGAGGGGTTGATCGGCAGCAATTCATTGAAGACGATTTCTCCTTCCTGTCATACAGCTGCCTATGAGACGGTGCAGAAGTGTCTTGCGCATCCCGGGGAAATATTCAAAGTGGAGCTGGAAAAACCTGCCCCCGACGGAGGCAGGCGGATGACCCTCTGGGAGTTCGTATCCCTCAGCGATGAAACAGGAATGCCGGCGGGTATTCAGTGCATGGGAATCGATTTTACCGACCGAAAGCTGGCGGAGGATAACCTGAGGAAATTCAGGACGATCTCGGATCAGGCGAACTACGGAAACGCGATAGCTACACTTGATGGGGTGCTCGTCTATGTGAACCCCTGTTTTGCCCAGATGCACGGGTACACGGTTGAGGAGATAACCGGAAAACCATTGAGCATGCTCCACTCTGCAGACCAGATGCCCCATGTGCAGAAGACCCTTGATATCCTGCAGAGGGACGGCAATTTTTCTGCAGCGGAAGTGTGGCGGGTGAAGAAGGACGGAACCCTCTTTCCGTCACTTATGAATGCCACGATTATTACTGACGAGAAGAGAGCACCGCAATTGATGTCAGCGACCGTTATCGATATCACGGAGCTGAAGGAGAAGGAGCAGGCTCTGCTGGAGAGCGAGGAGCTGCTCAACGATGCAGAAACCATTGCCCTGATGGGCAGCTGGTATTTCAGCATTGAAACAGGAAGCGTGCGGTGGTCCAGGAACTACTATCGTCTGATGGATATGACTCCGGACAGGGAGCCGCTGAGCCTTACCGAGGTCAAGAAAATCGTTCACCCTGATGACCGGTACCTGTTCGAGGCTGCCCTCAAGCGAATATCGCAGACTCACCAGGGTGAGAAGTTTCGCTACCGCCTGATGGATCTGAAATCGGGCGATACGTTGAAGTGGCTGGAAACTGTAATTGTTCCGGTGCTGAAGGACGGCACCCTGAAGGCAGTCAAAGGGGTTACCCTGGATGTGACTGAATCAGTTCTGCGTGAATCTGAGATCAGAAAACTCAACCTGGCGATAGAGCAGAGTCCGGCGGCTCTGGTGGTGACGGACCTGGAGGGGGTCATTACCTATGTCAGTCCGGCATTTTCCCATATCACGGGGTACCGTGCCGAAGAGGCAGTCGGCCGGCCGACCAGCATCCTGAAATCAGGGAGAACTTCGCAGGCTGTGTACGAGGAACTATGGAAGACCATAACCAGCGGGAAGGTCTGGAAGGGTGAGTGGCAGAACAGGAAAAAAGATGGAACATACTACTACGAGCATGCCAGCATCAGCCCTGTTACTGACGATTCCGGTAAGATCATCAGCTACCTGGCTGTTAAACAGGATATTACCGAACGGAAGCTGGCCGAAGAAGAACAGACGGTGCAGAAGCGGAGGACGGAAAAACAGAAGACAGCCCTTGAGCATATGGTGCTTGATCCCTCTATCGCGGACGGTATTCTGCCCCAGGCGCTTGAGAGAATTGCGGAAATTGTCTCTGAAGCTGTCTCTGTCGACCGGGTGAGTATCTGGAAAATGGCTGAGGACGGTTCCGGGATAGAAAGCCTTGTTGAATACTATGCGCAGGATAAGAGTATGCGAAGCGGTTCGGTGATAGCCCGGTCAGCAGCGGCTTCCTACCTATCCTCCCTTGAAGAGCACAGGCGCCTGGTGATAACTGATGCGCAAAACGATCCGCTGTCGGCGGAACTTCTCGAAGGCTATCTTCTTCCGAACCGGGTAACTTCCATTCTGGATGCCGGGATAGTCCTTGAGGGTAAGCTGGCCGGTGTTCTCTGCCTTGACCACTGCGGGAGTCCCCGTCAATGGTTTGCCGATGAGGAATTTTTTGCCGGCGCTGCGGCCTCGGTGATCGGGCAGATACTGTCAGCAGTCGAGCGCAGATATGCCGAAGAGCTCCGAAAATCGAGTGATGATCGCTACCGGGATATCGTGGAACATATCCATGAGGGGATCTGGCTGCTTGATGCAGATAACAGAACGACGTTTGTCAACGCGCATATGGCCGCAATGCTCGGCTGGACTGCCGATGAGATGACCGCTGCTGACTTTTATTCCTTCATTGACCCGCAGCAGCGGGAGGAGGCGAGGAGCGTATTCTCAGCAGCTGAAACAGCCCGCGGAAGCGTATCTGAAGAGTATGAGCTTACCCTGATCACAAAACAGGGTTCCCCTATCCCGGTCGAGATCCGTTCCGAGCCTGTCCTTGCTGCGCCCGGTCAGTTCTCCGGAACCCGAAAGATGGTAAGCGATATTACTGACCGAAAGCGGGTGCAGAATGAGCGGATCGCCCGCAAGGCAGCCGAGCAGGCGAATGTCTCCAAGAGTGTTTTTCTCTCCAATATGAGTCATGAGATCCGCACTCCCCTGAATGCGATAATAGGGTTTGCCCAGATCCTGCAGCGCAGCGAATCATTCTCCCATGAAGAACGGGATCAGGTCGACATCATTTTGAGAAGCGGAGAGCATCTGTTGACACTCATCAACGACATCCTCGATATCTCAAAAATTGAGGCTGGCCGCATGACGGTTAGTGAGAATGATTTTTCCCTGCATGACATGCTTGATGATACCCAGACAATGTTCCGGACACTCGCCCGGGAGAAGGGGCTTCAGCTGCTCTTTGAAGTTGGGGAACACACCCCTGAGCATATTCACAGCGATGAGAGCAAGCTGCGGCAGGTCCTGATCAACCTGTTGGGCAATGCCCTGAAGTTTACTCAAGAGGGGGGTGTCGCCGTACGGGTCCGTGCAGATCGAGGCAATCAGGGGAGTCTGCTTATCGCGGAAATCGAAGATACGGGTCCGGGTATTCCCGAGGAGGACCTGCCCCGCGTTTTTGACTCGTTTCATCAGGCGCATGCCGGTCGAGCTGCCGGCGGGACGGGACTGGGATTGGCAATCTGTCGGAACATGATTGAACTGATGGGCGGGAGCATCAGTGTGGAAAGTCATGTGGGCAGGGGGAGTAAATTCCGGTTCACTGTTCCGATACAGTCAGCCGAGACTGCCCGCATGCCAAAAGAGACGGCTGCCACCGGTTTGCTCGGACGTCTGAAGGAACCGGGAACGGTCAGGGTTCTGGTAGTTGACGACCGGAAGAATAACCGCCTTCTGCTGCGGGCCCTGCTGCAGCCTGCCGGATTTCTGGTTAAGGAGGCTGCAGACGGGAGCGAGGGGTGCGCCCTGGCGCAGGTCTGGCAGCCCCACATTATCTTGATGGACCTGCGTATGCCGGTTATGGACGGGTATGAGGCTGTCCGTCTGATACGGGAGAGTGAGGGCGGTAACGGCATTCCCATAATCGCGGTAACCGCCAGCGCTTTTGATGAAGATGAGGTGATGGTAAAGGGGGCCGGTTTTAACGGGTACATCCGCAAGCCTTTCAGGATGTACGAAATACTGGAGATTATCAGGGAACATCTGCAGCTGCAGTATCTGTACGATGATGATTCCTCCGCGATGGGTGAGGAGCGGCCGGAAGCAGTTCTGGTCGGACAGATTTCGCATCTCCCCCCTGCTTTGTGCGCGCGCCTGCGGCAGGCGGTTGAGGAGGGCGATATGGCGGTCTTCAGGGAACTGCTCTACGATGCCGCTGATGCGGACTCTCCGGAAGTGAAGACGCTTCTTGCGCTGGCTTTGGCGTACGACTATGATCGACTGGCACAACTGCTGGAAAGCTGCGGAGGCGACAATGCATAGGGAAGATGAAATGGAGGGGACAGGCCGGATGACAGTCATGGCGGTTGATGATACGCCGGCTAATCTGGGTGTGCTTGAAGCGATACTCAGTGCTCAGGGGTACCGGATTGTATCATTTCCCAAGGGTGAACTGGCGTTGAAGGCCGCTGCCAAGGTCAGGCCTGATGTGATCCTCCTCGATATCATGATGCCGGAAATGGACGGGTTTGAGGTGTGCCGCCGCCTCAAAGCTGACCAGCAGCTGAGCCATATCCCGGTTATCTTCCTCAGTGCCCTCAACGATACGAAGGATGTAGTACAAGCCTTCTCAGCCGGCGGGGTCGATTACATTGTCAAGCCGTTTCAGGCTGAGGAGGTGCTTGCGAGGGTGAGGACCCATGTCACGCTCCACCAGATGCAGCATCAGCTGAAACTGCAGAACCAGCATCTGGAGCAGCTGGTGCAGGAAAAGGTGAAGGAGATTACCGATTCCCAGTTCGCAACCCTGTTTGCTATTACCAACCTCTCTGAATTTCGTGACAATATTACCGGCCGCCACATAGACCGGACCCGGACGTTCTGCCGGGAACTTGCCGAAGAGCTGCGGCGGGATTCCCCTTACAGGGATGAAATTGACGAGGATTACATCAGGAATCTTTATCAGGCCGCTCCCCTGCACGATATCGGGAAAATCGGGATTCCCGACAGAATTCTGCTCAAACCCGGCCGGCTCTCTGCCGAGGAGTTTGCGATCATGAAAACGCATGCGGAGATTGGAGCCCGTACGCTGGAGATGGTCCTGGAACGGTATCCGAAACATTCGTTCATCAAAATGGGGGTGGAGGTGGCCCGTTCTCATCATGAAAAGTGGGATGGGACTGGCTATCCGCAGGGGCTCAAGGGCCTGGCTATCCCCCTGAGCGGGAGGATTATGGCCTTGGCTGATGTCTATGACGCTCTCAGGTCAAAACGTCCCTACAAGGATATCTATTCACAGGACGAAGCGGTTTCTGTGATAACCACCGATTCAGGGTTTCACTTTGACCCGGAGATTGTCAGGGCATTCAGAAAACTTTCCGATCGTTTTCATGAAATCAGTATCGAGCTGCAGGATTCCGATGAGGGGCTGCTCCCGCACAGAGCGGTTTGCATATGAGCGCAGAAACGGTTTCTTAAACACATCATAGTATCAGTTTCCCGCGAACAAGCCCCTGAGAGGGTGAGATGCAGGTACACAAAGACCCTATCGACTTTCCATCCGCTGTGAATCGGTCCTGCAGGTCAGTGCAGGCAGATATGAGATCAGCCCGGAGCTGCACCGGAGGCACGGTAATCGGTGAAATCATAGAAGAACGTTTGCTGCATTCAGGGTTTTCTCAAGGCGGCAGCTGTCTTTAGGATATTATCTGGAAACTAGCCGTCCGATCAGCTGTATACGCAACGGTAAATTTTTAGTATTATTACACTGTGAATGAGAAATGTCAGAAAAAGACCCGTAACCGTACAAAGGAATTTTTATGAAACAGTGGACCTATACCGGATTGAAGAATCTGGTTGAGTCTGTCAGGATGCGGCTGCCGATCCCCGGCATCCGGATCGGGACAAAGCGGTCAGCACTTCCGATCATACAGGGCGGTATGGGCGTGGCAGTGTCTCTTTCGTCTCTCAGTTCGGCGGTTGCCGAAGCTGGTGGAATTGGGGTAATTGCCGCAAACGGCATAGGGATGATAGAACCCGATTATTTCCGGCATGGGCGTGAGGCAAATGTTCGTGCCTTGCGCAGTGAAATCCGAAAGGCTCGAGAGAAGACAGACGGAATAATCGGGGTGAACATCATGGTTGCCCTTCAGGATTTTGGCGAACTGCTGGCTGTTGCAATTGAGGAAAAAGTTGATCTGGTGATTCTGGGAGCCGGTTTGCCGGTTAAAAATATCCCGGTGAAGCAGATGAGGGCCGCCGGAGTTCAGGCTGTCCCGATTGTCAGTTCCCGAAGGGCGGCAAAACTCATTTTCTCCATGTGGGAGCGCATATACCACGATGTTCCTGATGCTGTCATTGTGGAGGGGCCGAAAGCAGGCGGACATCTCGGGATACCTGAGGAACAGCTCGATGATGAAGCCTTTGCCCTTGAAACGGTTATTCCGCAGGTAGCAGAAGAGGTGAGGCGGTATGAGTCATCCTTCTCAAAATCTATACCGGTTATTGCAGCCGGCGGAATTTTCACGGGTAAGGACATCTATGACATCATGAAGCTCGGGGCTTCCGGGGTGCAGATGGGAACACGGTTTGCCGCAACAGTGGAGTGTGATGCTGACATTCGATTCAAGCAGGCGCTGGTAGCCTGCAGGAAAGAGGACATCGGTATTATTAAGAGCCCGGTCGGGCTTCCCGGTCGCGCCATAGTGAATGAGTTTCTCCTCTCCGCAGCTGCACAGAAGCGACGTTTCTCCTGTCCCTGGCGATGTCTGGCCGGGTGTCAGGCTGAAGAGGCGAATTACTGTATATCAATGGCTCTGAATAACGCCCGAAAGGGAAATCTGAAAAGCGGATTTGTGTTTGTCGGGTCTAATGCTCCTAGGATTCGCAGTATCCTTACAACTGTTCAGCTGCTCGCTGAGCTGAAGCAGGGGTACCTGAAGGCATTATTTGCTGACAAACGGCAGATTCTCACTGAGACTGCTGAAAGATTCAGCAGGTTGAAAAGAGATTATGTGCATACAGAGTTATCCCTGCAGCAGCTCAAGACCCGGTTTGCTCAAGGGACGGCAGTCAGGGAAGAAGCAGCGAAACTGTCCCGGCTGCTGATGAAGATACGGGATGACATGACCAGGTGTCTGTCAGCCGGATTCAACCTGCCGGCTTCCACGTTGTCAGGTTGACCGATACCGTTTTCATGAGGCTGTGAAACTGCAGTTTGTATCGTACGGGATGCAGCATGATCCGTTCTTGGCAGGCTTACAGGTGAGATGCTGCCATAGTGCAATCTTACCGTCTCAGTGCAAGGAAAACATTGATCCCCTCTTCAGTGCTGCTTA
>CAYSRK010000122.1:0-5910 GCA_964433385.1 uncultured Spirochaetales bacterium | reverse complement strand
ATGTACCCCTGTTTCTCGATCAGTCCGGCTGTCTCCCGGAGCAGTGCACCGCTGTCGGCATCCTTGAACCGGGGATCGCCGGGGGGGAAGTGTTCCCCTATATCGCCGAGGGCACACGCTCCCAGCAGTGCGTCAATCAGCGCATGGATCAGAACATCCCCGTCGGAATGAGCTTCGGGACCTGTCGGGGAGTCTATCAGTATACCGCCGAGTTTCATGGTTCTCCCGGGAACTAGGCGGTGAGTGTCATGACCGAATCCAATGCGCATGTCTGGTCTCCTCGGATGCAGGAATTTCCGTTCAGCCGGCCGGCTGCAGCGGCGGAATATCGGCTGCGTAGGTGATCTTTCTGTTTGCCGCTTCACCTCGGACCGTTTTAACCGTTCCTCCCCACCGGGTGAATATCTCGGTATCATCATGATAATTGACAGCCTCTTTCCGGGCTTCCCGGTGGGCTGTGAGGATATCGGGAAAACGGAAGGTCTGGGGCGTCTGGATGCCGACATACCGGCTGCGGTTGTGGTGGCCGGAGATAAATCCCTGCTCATCGACGCTTTTAAGGGCATCGATGAGGGCAACCGCCGGGGCGGCCCCTCCGTAGGTGACAGCTGCTTCAAAGGTGCTGACTATCAGTGATGCGGAAGCCCAGGGGCGTGACGCATCGTGAATGCAGACGTAGGCAGGGGGAATGGGGCTCTGTTCGGAGACTGCAAGCAGTCCGCGCAGCACCGACTCCTGGCGGGTCGCACCGCCCTCGATGAAGACCAGCGGGCCGCTGTGCGGACCGGCAGCGGCTTTTGTCTCTTCCAGATACCCGGGGGTGCAGGTTATCACGGCGGCAGCGGGCATGAAACGGGTCCCCCTCAGGGCGCTGTAGAGGCCGGTGAGCGTCATGCGCAGGACCGGCGTCCCCTGCATAAGAACAAACTCCTTCTTCACGGGGGAATCGAAAGACTGAGAGAAACGGGAACTGGTACCGGCAGCCGGAATTACGAACGCTACTGGTATGGACTCGGCCACTATGCCTCCAGCCGGGAGAATATCATCTGCTCTATCTCTTTTTTCTCTTTCCTGAAGGAGAAGGACATCTCGTCGATGAGAATCTTGAGCGCGTTATCGAACAGCTTACGTTCCTGAACCGGCAGCTCCTTGACCTTGCTTCGGTGGTAGAGCGCCTGAACCACCGAGGCTATGGAGGCAGCTGAACCCTGCTTGAGCAGATCGAGATTCATCTGATATCTCATTTTCCAATCAATGGATACAGGCTCATAGGTGCTGGAAATGCTCTCCAGGGCTTCCTTCGCCTCCTTCTGGGAGACAATTGCCCTGATGCCCAGTTCTGCAGCCTTGTCAACGGGGATCATAACCGTCATGTCGGTAATATCGAGAAAAATTACGTAGTAGAGAACCTTCCTGCCCTTAAAATCCCGTTCTTCAATATTCTTGATTATGCCCACTCCCTGCAGAGGGTATACCACATGCTCTCCGACGGAAAAGGCCGTTTTATCTTTCGTAGGACTCATGCGTATCAGTATACTCAATCCGGTGAGGATAGTCAAAGGCAATGAAATTGCTTATACTCACATCCATGCATATTCAGCGCTCTGCCGGTGTCCTGCTGCACCCTACCTCACTTCCCGGACCCTACGGTATCGGAGATCTCGGAGCTGAGGCCAGCCGTTTTCTCGATTATCTTGCATCTGCCTCCGTGAGACTCTGGCAGGTGCTTCCGCTCAGCCCCACGGGCTACGGGAACTCCCCGTATTCGGCCCGTTCCGCCTTCGCCGGCAGTCCCCTGCTGATCAGTCCGGACCTGCTGGTTGAAGAGGGGCTGCTGAAACCCGAAGAACTCGAAGGCCGGCCTGGTTTTCCTGAGGACAGGATCGATTTTGCTTCTGTAATCGGGTGGAAGCTTCCCCTTCTGAGAACGGCAGCCCAGCGATTTATTGCCGGGGCCGGGAGTACTGCTGACTCGGGATTCGGCAGATTCTGCCGGGAGAACGCCGGTTGGCTGGACGATTATGCCCTCTATGCAGCAGCCTGTGCAGAGTATCATGATTCACGCTGGTTCAGCGCATGGCCGACAAAGCTGGCAGACCGCGGCGGAGCGGAGCTTGAGCGATTCCGGGAACGGCACGCCGCAGTCATAGCGTGCATACAGGCAGAACAGTATTTTTTTCATATCCAATGGAGCAGGCTTCATACCTATGCCGCGAACCTGGGGATCAGCATCATCGGCGATGTTCCCATCTTTGTTGCAGCCGACAGCGCAGATGCGTGGATCAATCGTGATCTGTTTAAAACTGATGCCTCCGGCAGCTTCAGCGCCCAGTCCGGGGTTCCCCCCGACTTCTTCAGTGAAACCGGACAGCTCTGGGGGATGCCGGTATACGATTGGGAGCACCGGGAGGAGGAGCTGCTTGCCTGGTGGATGGGCAGAGTCAAAGCTGCCCTGACCCAGACCGATATCATCAGAATAGACCATTTCAGGGGACTTGAATCCTATTGGGAGGTTCCTGCCGGCGCCGAAAACGCTATTGTCGGGACCTGGAGGAAGGCCTCCGGTGATAAGCTCTTTGCCCGTATCCAGGCTGATCTGGGTGACGTGCCCATCATTGCCGAGGACCTGGGGATCATCACTCCGGAGGTCGAGCGGCTGCGGGATTCCTATGGGCTGCCGGGCATGAAAATCCTCCAGTTTGCCTTCGAACCGGGGGATGATGCCGGCATAAACGCCGCCAACGGGTTCCTTCCTCACAACTACCCGGCCAACTGCGTGGCCTATACCGGGACCCACGACAACAACACGACACTCGGGTGGTATGAAGAACTGTCCGAGACCGAGAGAGACCTGGTCAGGCGCTACCTGGCAAGATCTGATGAGGATATCGTCTGGTCGATGATCCGGCAGATCATGTGGTCGGCAGCCCGATATGCAGTGCTCCCGCTGCAGGACCTTTTCGGACTCGACGGTAAAAGCAGGATGAACACCCCGTCAACCGTCGGCAGTTCAAACTGGTCCTGGCGTGCAGGATCGCATCAGCTGGATGACAAAAGACCGGCAGCCAGGCTCAGAGAGATGGTGCAGCTGTACGGACGGACCTGAAAGAACTGATACTCAAATACGTTACATGGAGCCAGACTGTCCAGGCTCCGGTTCGTGAGTGTCGAAGTACTTGAAGGGGTGGATATCGAGAAGATTCGGATACCATCCCGATACAATGTGGTTGTTGACGAAATTGACCGATACCCCGTGTGCAATCGGTATAACTGCGGCCTGGTTGAGCAGCAGCCCTTCGGCCTCACGGAAGTAAACAAATCGGTCGGTGTCGTTATCCTGCTCCAGACCGTGACGGATAAGCGCGTCATACTCGGGATTCTGGTATTTGCCGAGGTTGAAATTACTGTCCGACAGCCACAGGTTCAGAAAGCTGTACGGATCGTAAAAATCGGCAATCCAGGTGATGTAGGCCATGGTATAGGGTGACTGAGCAGGATCATCGAGGTACACGGAGAAGGGAACGACGTCGGTTATGACCATGATACCGAGCTCCCTGCTCCAGATGTCGGTAATCCGGTCGGTAATCTCTTCCACCGACCTGCCGGGGTGGATCGCGATGTGAATCGGGGGGAGTCCGAACCCCTCGGGATACCCCGCCTGCTCAAGCAGCTCCATCGCCAGCTTTCGATCCGCCTTGGCAATGCCGGTTACGCCGTTATAGGCGGTATCCTGGGGAACCAGTGTTTCAGTCGGAAAGAGGTACTGCTCCCGACCTCTCAGTTCCTCCCAGGGCACGAGCAGAGCGAGGGCTTTCCGCACCTCCTCGGTGGAGTAGGGGCCGGAATTTTCCGAGAAATAGAAAAAACTGGTGGAGTACTCGGGATACACGACCACGTTGTCCTGGCTGTAGAGCAGGTTGATGGGAATGTACGCCTCCGACCAGTGAACCATCTCCCCGGAGAAGTCGATCAGGAGGTCCAGTCCTGTCTTGCGCAGCTCAATGCGGACAGTCTCTGAACTGACATTGGCATGATCCCAGTAGTAGGGATTCTTCTTCAGATAGATCATCTCATCGGTCATGGTCTCGATAGTATACGGACCGCTGCTGATGAAGGAGTCTGCGGTGACAGATTTCAGACCGGTCAGATTGCTGGGATGCACAGGGGCAAAGCTGTGGTGACAAAGGATGTCGAGCAGGTAGGGGGCCGGGGTGATCAGCTGCAGCGTGAGGGTTGAGGCATCCTCAGCCCTGATGCCTACGAGATTCCGCTCGGTGATAACCCCCGTCCGGTAGGATCGGACCCCCGCGACTACATCGAGCAGCGAGGCCATGTCGCTGTTTGATTCGCTGCTGATCAGATGAAAGAATGTCTGCTCAAAAGTATAGGCGGTTATCGGGTCCCCATTGCTGAAGCGGGCGTCATCCCGTATGGTGATGGTCCATTTCCTGCCGTCCTCTGAGGTGGTGATACGGGTTGCCGCCCCGGGAACGGGGTTGAGTGTTGCCGGATGATAGGAGACCAGTCCCTCAGCAATGGCAGTGAACAGGTGCGCTGAATGGATGTTGGTCGATTTCTGGGGGTTGAAGGTGTAGGGCTCCTCGTTGATGTCGACAGCAAGCACAAACTCGGAGGCATTACGCAGACCCACTGGGGAGGACGGCTTGGGCGGAACTGCCCGATCTGCCGCAGGCAGAAGAACAGCCAGGATGAGCATAGCAGCTGATGGTAAAAGTTTCTTTCCCCTCATGTTCTCTCCGCAGCGGACTGCTCCGTTGTTCTCTGCCGGATTCCAGCCGACAGTACCCTAAGTATACTGAATTACCGCAGCTCTGTCAGGACCGCAGGGAGGCTCCGGGTCAGAAAACCACCTGCAGAAGTGAGGTAAAAAACTCTGAAACACCGGGTGAGACGGTACCGGTCCGTTCCAGGCTGCGTCTGCTGGCGGCCTCAAGGTCTCTGCGGGTCAGCAGCTCACCCTTGAACACCGCTTCGATCTCCTCCGCATTCTTCCTGCCGGCACCAGCCGAGGCATGCGAGACAGCCGTGATTCTCCCCCCTTCAGCCGTAACGAGATATCCCTCCTTCCGGTCAGCTGCAGCTGCTTTGAAGGTAAACCGCGGAGTTTTTCCCAGCTGCCAGTCCGCAGTCCCGAGCTGGTCCCAGCAGGAACGGTAGAGCCGGGGCAGGGGTGCGTTCTCCGGGCGGATCTTCTCGGCACTCCCCCCGCCTGGAAGAAATGCGGCAGTCAAGGCGGCAACGGTCTGCTCGACAGTGATGGTATCGTCCACCGCTGAGAGGTTGGTGACGGGGGAGGGGACTGAAGGGGTTGCACGGGAGCTCACGATAGTGATCCTGCTGTGGAGCATACGGCCAAGGGCAGCCGTGTCGGCGTTTACAAGCAGCGTTGCATGATGATAAGCCTTATCGCCGGTAATCCGGTAGGCGCTTCCGGAAACCTTCCTCCCGTCGACCAGAATATCGCCGCGCTCCGTCACCTCCGCTTCTATGCCCAAATCCTCTAGGGCGGCAGCTGCCCGCACTGAGGCTGCGGTCCTGCTGAACTCGTTTCGGGGTGTCATATAGCTGAAATTGAGGTTCCCCGGGTCATGGTAGACGGCCCCCCCGCCGCTGAAGCGGCGAAAGACGGGAATGGATGCGGCTGCGATATCCGGGAGAGAGCACTCCGACCAGGGATTCTGGTTTCGCCCGATGATTATCGCCTGACTGTTGCAGTACAGCAGCAGTATTCGCTCATCGGGGGCCATTGCAGCAAAGAGGTTTTCCTCGAGTGCGAGGTTGGACCTGGCATCTGCAGATTCACTGTACAGTACCTTCAACGGAGTCATAGCTATGTATATACTGTCGAACTGGGAAGGTAAAGAGGTGGCGCTGATTTCAAATTCATGC
>CAYSRK010000121.1:0-3064 GCA_964433385.1 uncultured Spirochaetales bacterium | reverse complement strand
AGAACAGTCCTGATTGCCAATACCTCCAATATGCCGGTTTCGGCGCGGGAGGCGAGCATCTATACCGGGGCTTCGCTCGCTGAGTACTACCGCGACCAGGGTTTCCACGTTGCGGTTATGGCAGATTCCACTTCCCGCTGGGCTGAGGCGCTGCGCGAGCTCTCCGGCAGGATGGAGGAGATGCCCGCTGAAGAGGGGTTCCCGGCCTATCTTCCAACCCGGGTGGCTGAGTTCTACGAGCGGGCGGGTTATATGAGGACGCTCGGCGGAGACGAAGGTTCCATGTCGATTATCGGGGCGGTATCCCCTCCTGGAGGTGATTTTTCGGAGCCGGTGACGCAGCATACCAAGCGGTTCGTCCGCTGTTTCTGGGGACTCGACCGGCAGCTCGCCAATGCCCGCCACTACCCGGCAATCTCCTGGCTCGACAGCTATTCAGAGTATATGGATGATGTCCGACAGTGGTGGAACAGCCGCAGCGGCCAGAGCTGGGCTGAAGGCAGGCAGGAGATGATGAGCCTGCTGCAGCGTGAGGTGAAGCTGCAGCAGGTGGTCAAGCTTGTCGGTCCCGATGCGCTGCCTGACAGTCAGCGGTTCGTCATCGAGGTCTGCACCCTCTTTAAGAACGCCTTTCTGCAGCAGAATGCATTTGACGCGGTTGACCAGTTCTCCACGGTTGAAAAACAGCTGCGGATGATGGGGATTATCCTGCTCTACGCCCGTCGGGGAGCTGATGCAATCCGCAGGGGGGTCACTCTGGTGAACCTGCGGCGGATGAAGGTCCTGCAGGATGTCGTGAAGATGAAGTTCACCATCAAAAATGACGACAGCCGTTCGTTCGACCGTCTCGAGGCCAAGCTGGAACGTTCCATCGATAAACTGGAGGCTATCTATGTCGGGTCAGAATAGGCTCTATGAAACACAGAAGACGCTGCTGACCGGACGGGAGTATATCGGGATCGACCAGATTGACGGGCCGATCATCATGGTGCGCAACACCCATCCAGTGGGGTACCGTGAGCTTGTCGAGTGTGTGGACAGCAGCGGAAAGGTCAGGAAGGGGATTGTGCTCGACACCTCTTCCGATGCGGTCGCCGTTCAGGTGTTCGAGGGGACCAGCGGGCTGACCCTCCCCGATACCCGGGTCCGCTTCCGCGGCGTTCCGCTGTCGATCGAGGTGACCGAGCGGATGCTCGGGCGGGTCTTCAACGGCCTCGGGGAGCCGATTGACGGGGGACCTGCCCCGATCGGCACCGACGAGATGGATGTGAACGGGCTGCCGATCAATCCGACCGAGCGGATCTATCCCCGGGACTTCATCCAGACGGGGATCTCGGCGATTGACGGGATCAATACGCTCATCCGGGGGCAGAAGCTGCCTATTTTCTCCGGGAACGGGCTCCCCCACAACCAGCTTGCCGCGCAGATCGCCCGCCAGGCCAAAATCCGGGGCGCGGAGACCGACTTCGCCGTCGTCTTTGCGGCAATGGGAGTCAAGCACGATGTCGCCCGCTACTTCATCGATTCATTTGAGCAGTCGGGGGTATTGGGAAACGTCGCGCTCTTTCTCTCACTGGCCGACGATCCCTCGATCGAACGGACCCTCACGCCCCGGACCGCGCTGACGCTGGCCGAGCACCTGGCCTACGGCTGCGGGAAGCATGTGCTGTTTATCATGACTGATATGGCCAATTACTGCGAATCGCTGCGCGAGATCTCAACGCTCCGCGGAGAAATCCCCTCCCGAAAGGGGTACCCGGGCTATCTCTACTCCGACCTGGCCGAGCTCTACGAGCGATCGGGAATGATCCGCGGGAAACCCGGATCAATCACCCAGCTGCCGATTCTGACCATGCCCAATGATGACATATCGCACCCTATTCCTGACCTAACCGGGTATATCACGGAGGGGCAGATAGTCTTTGACCGGAGCCTGCACAGCCGCGGGATCTACCCTCCCGTAGCCGGCCTCCCCTCTCTCTCGCGGCTGATGAAGGACGGCATCGGCGAGGGGATGACCCGCTCAGACCATCCGCACCTGGCCAGCCAGCTCTTCGCCTCCTACAGCTACGTTCAGGACGTCCGCAGTCTGGCTTCGGTTATCGGGGAGGAGGAGCTGACCTCCTTCGACAAGCAGTATATTGAGTTCGGGCAGGAGTTCGAGCAGAAGTTCATCAGCCAGCGTACCGATGAAGACCGTCCTATCGAGCGGACCCTAGAGATCGGCTGGCAGTGTCTGAGCATTCTTCCTCCCGAGGAGCTGACGAGACTTACCGAAGAGGAGATCGATACCTATTATGGCCGCTAAAGCGCTGCCCGCTCCGACCAAGACGAACCTCATGAATATGAAGGAGCAGCTCTCCTTTGCCCGGCAGGGGTACCAGCTGCTCGACCAGAAGCGGAGCATCCTGGTCCTTGAGCTGCTGACGCTGGTCGACCAGGCGGTCGATTTCGAGGAGCGTACCCATCTGGTACTGGCCGAGGCATATGAGAGCCTGCGCAGGGCGGTGCTCGATATGGGCAAGCTCAGGACGGCAGGACTGGTATCGGCGGTAAATATCAGCTCTTCCATAACGATTTCATCGAGGAGGGTGATGGGGGTATCGCTTCCGGTGGTGAAGACGGAGTTTTCCGGTGATCCGCCCTACTTCAGCCCCGACGGCACCAGTCCCTGGATCGACCGCTGCATCGACTCCTTCGGAGAGGCGCTGAAGCTGATGGGGCACCTTGCGGAGCTGAAGATTTCCATCCTCCGGCTCTCGCAGGAGGTAAGGAAGACTATCAGAAAGGTGAACGCTCTGGAAAAAATCGCCATTCCCGACCTCGAGGAGGCGGTGAGGTTTATCCGCAATCGCCTGGAAGAGGATGAGCGCGACTCGTATATTCTCATGAAACGGGTGAAAGCGCAGCTTGAGAAGCGGCAGGCCCAAAGAGGGAGAGAGGCCGCTGAAAAGCGGAGCATTTCTCCCAAGGAGGAATGATAAAAAGTACACCATGAGCTGGTGGGTTTGATACACTGTCTTCAGGCGACTGTCTGAGGCAGACCGGCTACCGTTCGTCGTTT
>CAYSRK010000120.1:0-2830 GCA_964433385.1 uncultured Spirochaetales bacterium | reverse complement strand
CGCTCTCTTTTTCTACTTTTTACACGCTGAAAATTTCAGACCCAAAAAAGTCAAAACAACTACCCTTGGAGTTTTCTGATGAAGAAACTGCTTTTGGCTTTTTTGGTACTTACCGTCGTACCTTCCGTCGTTTTTTCCGCAACAAGTGCTTCCATTCAACTAGTCGGCGTCATTACTCCGCGCGTCACGTTCTCCATAGCTTCCGATTCAGGCCGTTCCCTCGGTAACGACGATACGGTTAACCTGCTTGTGTATGAGAACAGCAACGTCTCCGCAGGTTATGAAGTAACGGTATCTACTGCATCCGAGGTTGACGGTGAGCTCTACCCCACTGTCCAGGATTCAAGCAGCTATGCCATCTTCCACAACGGCAGCCTGCTCGATATCCCCTCCGGGTCGCAGGTCAGCTGGAACAGCGGTTCGCTCGGCCGCTCTGCAAACAGCCTGACTGTAGCGCAGAGAAACGCTGAGATCGTCTCCGAAGTAATTGTTTTCACCATCTGCGCGAAATAACTGCACTCATTCAGAGTTGAGAAACATCCGTCCCGGTTCTGCACAGCACAGAACGGGGCGGATGTTTTTATTGGGGATTTGCCGAAAGAGAGTACCGACTGTCAGGATGATATCTTTTCACGGCAGCTGGGACAGTATCCGCGAAGGTAGAGGTGCTCCTCGTTGATCTGGTATCCTTCGGGAACCATGGAAGCAATATCGGTCCAGTCTTCGCTGAGCCGCATGTCATCGATGGCTCCGCACAGCGTGCACTTAAAATGAATGTGGGGTCTGATATCAGCATCATACCGGATCTCGTGATCCTCGATGGTTACCGGATTGACAATTCCTGTCTCCACAAAAAGCCGCAGCGTATTGTAAATGGTAGTTTTTGAAAGAGAGGGAATCTCCCTGATCAGACTCGAGTAGATCATATCTATGGTCGGATGGTTGCGCATGGAGGTAAGGTAATCATATATTCTGATCCTCTGGTAAGAGGGACGAATGGAATGGTTCTTAAGAAATTCTGATGTATTCTGCATACGTTCACCGCTTCATCTTTGAAAAAGACCGGCAGGCTGCCGGTTCATCAGCAGAGCAGGCACTGAAGCATACCGCCTCAGCCATGCTCAGTCGGACACACCGAACACAACATGTAAACCTTACAATTTTTATAGCATTCCATTGCCTGATATGTCAAGTATTTACACTCAGCACTCTGTTCTGCCCGCTCAATCTGCAGGTCTTGCACCGAACAAAGAGCAGAACTGGCCCGCAACAGCTACTCTAGCGCATGTCTGGAATAATTGCAATACTGAAACAAACAAACAAGTTACGCTGCCCGCTTCCCTGCAGGCAGCGTATCGGCCAGGGTTGGCGAGGCAAGCGCGTTAGGGTATGATACACATTGAAAATTGGTGACCGGTTACACAGAAGCTCTCCGTGAACTTCATGAAACATTTTTACCTGATAAGAGTTTATAGTTACAGATGAGTGCTCAGAAAAAAACTATTTTTAACACAGCGAGGTATATCTCTCTGACGTTGCTGTTCGTTGTTCTCGTAGGCAGCTGCGCCACCGCTGTCGTTCCTGTAACAGAAGAGCGCAATTACATAACCGGGTCCATAACCGCCCGAAATCTTGTTATTTTCCCCGATCAGTCTCAGGTTGAAATTGTTCTCCTTGACGATCTGCTTTTTTCAGCAGCTGAAGAATCTGAAGAGGAGGAAAGCGATGCAGGTCTCAGGGAGGTCATATCAAAACAGATCATCAAGAACCCGAAAGTGAACCCTGTCCGGTTTACCCTCAGGTTTGATCCAGATGATATCCGTACCTTCAGGTCCTACTCCGTCCTGGTGAACGTCTACGCCGAATCCGGAGAAGTTCTCTACCGTTCCGACAGCAGCTACCCGGTGATTACAAAAAACAATCCCTACCAGGTCGATGTGCTTCTGCAGCCGCTGTAGCAGGTACTCATGCTGTATCAGGCCCGCTGCGGTCCATAGCACTCCCGGGCAGCCTTAGCGGTCAGTCGAAGGAGAAACGGACTTAGGGCTGCAGCGACAGGAATCATCAGCAGACCGATTACCAGTGCACTTATTTCTGTTCTCATCAGCAGGTACCCTGCCCCGCCGAAAAATGCCAGAAGGAGTGCATTCGCCCCCATAGCGATAAGCACGTTGAGATTCTGCTTCATTGCCTGCTGTGGATGAGACCAGGTAAGCAGCGGCCGCTTCAGGTCGACAGCAAGACTGATGAGCGAACTGTCGAGAAGAAGCAGGAAACCGCCTGGAATCATATAGAGCAGGTGCAGCGGGTTCAAACGGAAAAAGAGCATTGCAGCAGCGGTATAGAAGAGAAAAGCCGGAAATACGATTGTCAGGTGGAACCTGACCTTTGCATAGGCAATAACCTCAGGCTTCACGGGAAGCACTCGGCTTACCGCGATATTCCTCCCCTCCCGCGATACTCCGGTAGAGGATTCGGAAGAGATAAGAAAGAAGATAACGCACACCCCGAAAACCAGCAGCTCAATATAGTTCGACCCCCGGATAAAATCCAGCATTCCCTTGATTTCACCGAAAGACCCGGTGAGGGAGGTCACTGCCAGAAGAAGAGGAATAATCAGCAGTTCCAGAAACGTCTGAAGCAAAAACGTGGAGTTTGATTTTATACTATGCCACTCTCGCAGTACTAAAGCTCCGGACTGGCTGCCAGCCCCTTTTGCAGCGGAAACCCGGCGTTTTCCGCCGCTGCGGCTCGATGATTCAAGCTGGGTGCTGATGATGATTCTGTGGTAGGTCTTAACCATGACGTAGAAGAGAACCCCCGCCAACGC
>CAYSRK010000119.1:0-6962 GCA_964433385.1 uncultured Spirochaetales bacterium | reverse complement strand
TGCCGGGCATAAACCCCGGCACGTCCTCGAAAACGAGCAGCGGCACATTGAACGCATCGCAGGTTCTCACGAACCGGGCTCCTTTTGTCGAGGAATCGATATCGAGAACGCCGGCCATGAACATCGGCTGGTTGGCGACAATACCCACGGTATGCCCGTTGATCCGGCAGAAGCCGGTTACGATACTTTTGCCGAAATCCTTGGCTGTTTCAAAAAAGTCCCCTTCGTCAACGATTTCCCGGATGATGTCGCGTACCTCGTAGGGTTTTTTCACGTTGTCGGGCATCACGGTTCTCAGGGAAGGGCAGAGCCGGTCGGGTTTGTCCTTCGGCTGCCGGTAGGGCGGTTTAGAACGGTTGTTCTGCGGCAGATAGGAAAGTATGGTCCTGATCGTCTCAAGCGCACTCTCCTCGCTTTCTGCAATGAAGTGGGCTACCCCGCTCTTCTGGGTGTGCACCACCGCTCCGCCGAGGGCGTCGGTTGTGACATCCTCATGGATGATCTCCTTGACAACCTTCGGGCCGGTGATGAACATGTAGCTGTTCTTCTTAGTCATAAGGATAAAATCCTGAATCGCCGGAGAGTAGACCGCACCTCCCGCACAGGGTCCGAGTATTGCCGTAATCTGCGGCACTACCCCGGAAGCCATGACATTGCGATAGAATATTTCACCATAGCCGGCAAGGGCGTCGATGCCCTCCTGGATCCGCGCTCCGCCGGAATCGTTGAGGCCGATAATCGGTACTCCGGCCTTCATGGACATATCCATCACCTTGCAGATCTTCTCTGCGTGCGTTTTTGAAAGCGAGCCGCCTACCACCGTAAAATCCTGGGCATAGAGGAAGACAGTTCTTCCTGCAATCCTGGCGCTGCCGGTCACGACACCGTCGCCGGGATACTTCTCCTTGTCCATGCCGAAATCGTTGCAGTTATGGACCTTGAACATATCGAATTCCTGAAAGGAATCAGGGTCGACCAGTTTTGCTATTCTCTCTCTTGCTGTCAGCTTGCCCTTCTCGTGCTGCGCATCGATCCGCTTCTGCCCTCCGCCGAGCAGTGCCTGCTGCTGCCTGTTCTGAAGTTCAATCTCAGCCTTTAAGTCTTCGGTTTTATTTCCCATGCTTCAGATCTCCTCTACGATTCAATGTTGTGACCCGCTCGGGTGCTTCGGTATACGCAGCAGTCAGCCGCACTGACACAGCAAGCCAAATCACGGGGTGATTTGGCTTGTTCTGCTTTCCTGTATTCTGCTGTCCCGGCCTAGAGGTCAGGATTGGGGATCATCAGGTCACGGATGATACCGACCAGCTTGTCATAGCCGCCGATAAAACCCCGCAGGGTCCGGGCTGTCGCTCCGTAGCTCTCAAACTCCTCCGGGGCAAGACCGTCCGGTTCGTATGCCCTGCGGAAATCCTCAAACTTTGCGTACAGTTCGTCGATGATCTTCTGATCTACCGGATTGTCGGTAGTTTCTTTAATTTCGTAGTCGGTATCATTGTACTTCACCTGCCAGTTGTACGGAATCGTATGGACAATATTTCCGCCCATCAGCTCAGTCCAATGCAGGTCTGAACGGTAGGCCGCCACCAGGAGCTTTGCCCGGTAGCCCCGCTCGCGGAATATCTTCACAGCCTTCTTCATGACCGCAATCCCGGCATACTCGAGGTATTCAGGATTGATCTCAATCCCCTCTTTCTTGGCAACAATCTTCAGCCAGTCGTCAAGACGGCCGACCATGATGGTGCATACCGGAGACATCGAGGCAGTATCCTTGCCCTCAGCATCTCTGCGTTTGAGTCCCTTTTCCACCGCCTCTCCGGCAGCAAGAGTCTGCGGCAGGGTAAAACACACCGTTGAGTTGATGTTCACTCCGTTGTAGGTCGCCTCTTCGAAGGCTTTCACGCCCGCTTTGGTCACCGGCATCTTCACCTGCATGTTCTTCGCGAGCTTTCCGAAGGAAATCGCCTGCTTTACCATTGCATCGGTGTTGCGGTAGTACTTCGCATTGGTCTGAATCGAAATTCTTCCCTTCATCCCCTTCTCCCGCTCAAATACGGGGGAAAGCAGCTCGGCGCCCTTGATCGCCATTTCTTCGATAACCTGCCAGGCAATCTCATCCTCCGTGGCAGTATCCTTTTCCGCAATTATCTGCAGGATTCTGTCCTTCCAGAGATGCAGTTCCTTCTCAAGTACGTTGTACACGATAACCGGATTTGTCGTTGCTCCGACAGCTCCGTTCGCTATTGCATAGGTGAGCTCCTCGATTGAACAGGAGTCATTCCAGTAATCTGTCTCTGTGGTATCAACCATAACCTGCAGCGGTACTTTTTTATCAGCCATAGTATTCCTCCTCGGGCTTTTGTCTGATATTATGATATAATCGGGAGCTTGTAAACCCCCTCAGTCCAAAATCAGGAAAAAAAACCCTTTCCGGGCTCTGTCCTGAATTCTAAGCCCCCAGAACGAAAAAAACAATGCCGGCAATCCCGAAGACCGCTGAGAAGACATAGAGAATTTTGACCGCAGTCTCATCTTTCACCCGATCCCCTCCGAGTTTCGCCTTGGTGATCTTCCACAGCACGCCGGTCCTGCGTACCGCGATCACTATCATGAGAACCGCATAGAGAACAACAATAATTCCTGCAACAGTCCAGCCGCTCATACCTAACCTCCCCAGCTCTACCGCCCGTAACTGAACGGAATCGTCATATGATAATCTGCAGGCATCCGCAGCAGGCAGATGCCCGAATACTCGGCGTATTCAGTGTTTCAGCTCACATGGAGCGCAGCCCGTGCGAAATCTTCCGCGAAGCCGCTGCCAGAAAGAGAACAGAAAGCAGGAGGGTAAGACCGGCATGCAGCCCGAACTCACCCCAACCGACACTGAGGCTGAATATCCCGTTAAAAGCCTGGTACATCCAGTAGAAGGGCGACCACCAGAGGACAAACTGCCACCTCGTCGGAATAAACAGCGACCCGGCGAAGGAGACGATCAGCGGCAGAAAAGAGAATTTCATCATGCCGATGGCCGATACCTGGTCCTTGGCCGCCACGCCGATAAGAAATCCCAGGATAAGACCGGAGAGAAGTCCGGGAATCCACATGGCGAGCACCATCACCAGATGTACCGGGGTAATCCCGAGGATGAAGATGATGAGATACATCTGTGCCAGAGCCAACAGCGAACCGAAGAGCGCTTTTCCCAGAACCAGCTCAGGAATCGTCAGCGGCGATACGTTGAGGGCGCTCATGGTGTTTGACTCCTTCTCTTCAACGAGCGAAAGCCCGACCATGAATCCCGGCGCGGCCAGCGCGTACAGGATGACAAAAAGAGCTCCGGCCTTTCTCAGCGGAGAGTCCTCCCGGCCGAGGTCATCCAGCCTCACATCAAACAGAAGCGCCCTGCGGCCGAAGTAGGCATCGATGATCATCGCGGCGGATACATCCGAACCCTCACGTTCGTTCCCCTGGAGCATGACCCCGTAGTCTTCGCTGCCGGGACCGACTCTGTCAATCCCGACGACCTCGTCAACCTGCCCCACCCGGTCAATCAGCTCCTCTCTGCCGGAGACCTCAATCACCTGGCCGAACTGTCTGAAATAGTCGGTCAGGCCCTCGTCAACCGCCTCTGTCACGGCAAATTTGACGGTAATCTCATTCGTCTGCGGGGCGACTGCCAGCAGAATCAGCGCCATTGCTATCGGCATGATCCACAAAAACAGGATCATCGAATCACGCATCCCGCTGCGGACATCCCGCAGGGTCACATGCACCACTCTCTTCAGCTTCATACCGCAACTCCCATTTTTCGTATCCGATTATCAGCTGTTGGCCCACAGCGTCCGCTCGTACACAAGCCGGGCTATGATGAAGAGCACAACCCCCTCAGCAGCGAGCAGCAGCGCGCTTCTGTAGACCTCGGCACTGCCGTAAGCAGGTATCACGGCGCCCCTCGCGGCAAACAGCATCGAATAGGTCGGCAGAACCCTGATCCACAACGGCGAAAAATTGGGGAACATGTAGGAGATCAGGGGCATCATCAGGAGGATCATGACAACAAGCACCACCATCATCGCCTTCTGCAGGGAATTGAACACCGCCCCGAAGAGAAGACCGACGGAAGAACTCATAAAGGAGCTGGATATGATGGTGAGGAACAGCAGCCAGTAGTCGGCTGCAAACCCCCGCAGCAGCAGCGTCATGCTGAATGAGGAGATCAGGCCGAGCACTATCATAACCATAACCTTACCCAGCAAGTGTTCACTCAGTCCTCCGGGTGATATCAGGTAGGCTGTGTGCATCTGCTGGTCTTTCTCGGAGAAAAGCATCACGGTCAGAAGAAAGAGACCGATCATCGAAGATTCCACCACCAGAAAGATCGGCAGAAAGGTATCCCGGTAGGGAAGGTTCCGCAGCTCCGGGTAGAGTATCTCGGTCGGCACCTCCGTAGGGTACTCGGTCACATCCGTTCCCAGGGACAGCCCGATATTCACCTGCAGCTCTACCAGCCTCGCCCACGGTCCCTCTGCTCTCCCGGGGGAAACTACGGTTATCCTGGGCGGGGCTCCCGGCTCCGCTCCCGGCTCCACGATCAGGCCGTAGGATGAGGAGTTCCCTTCCATCTCCCGGTAGACATCCTCCTTGGAATCGAGCCGGATTACCGTATCTGAACCCATCTCCTTCTCCAGGGACTCCTCCAGCTGTGAAGCCGTCCCGAACACCGGGTCAATATAGTGGTAGAGCGTCACCTCGCGATAGGCTTCGGGCAGCAGGAACCGGATGAACAGGAAAAAGATGACGACCGTGGCAAGCGTAATCCACAGATAGTGCGTCCGATACCCGATCCTCCAGTCCTTGGAAAAATTCTGCAGCACGTGCTTCATATCAGTCCAGCCCCCTTCCTGTCAGCTCAATAAAAACATGCTCGAGCGTAGCTTCCCTGGAGTGGACCGTCTCAACCTTGCCCTCCCGGACAAGCGTGTTCAGCCGGTCCCAGCCCTCCTCGTCCACCATGGAGAGCTGCTCCGCCGTCTGCCTGCCGTCATGGATATACTCAACCCTGATCACCTTCTCCCCATAGCGGAGCTTGAGATTGCGCGGCGTATCAAGTGCGACAATCCTGCCTGCATCAATAAACGCCACTCGGTCACACAGTTCATCGGCGATATGCATGTCATGGGTTGTCAGGAAGATGGTGGTCCCTGTCTCCTTGATGCTCCGGATTACATTCTTCATACTCCGCGCCGATGCGGGATCAAGTCCCGAGATCGGTTCATCGAGGAAGAGCATTTCGGGATTGTTGAGCAGGGATCGGGCAAAGATAAGCCGCTGCTTCATCCCCTTCGAGTACTCGCCGACTTTCTTATCGGCGGCCTCTTCAAGTCCGACAAGCTTCAGCAGCTCTCCCGGGTCCCGGGTCTTCACATCGAAAAGTCCGGCAAAGTAGGCCAGGTTCTCATACCCGGTCAGCTTGTTATAGGCATTCGCGATCTCAAAAGAGACTCCGATCTTATTGAAGAATCTGCTTTTCTGGCCGTTGACGTCAATCCCGGCAACCTTCGCCTCGCCGGACTGCATAGGCAGCAGACCGGTGAGAATTTTCTGGGTTGTCGATTTCCCTGCTCCGTTCGGACCGAGGAATCCGAAAGTCTCCCCCGTACCGATGGAAAACGAAATGTCATTGACGGCATAGTGTTTGCCGTGATCATACGAATACTTCAGATTTCTAACTTCAAGCATCCTTCAACTCCTCCCCGAAGCGGTATCCCCCCCTGCCGTTTCCAGCTCCTCCCGGTAAAATATCTGCCTGACAAAGGCGAACCAGGCCTCTGATTCTGCAAAAGCCTCCTCCATGTCTATCGGACTCTGCGTCTGCCGCATCCGCTCGATCACGCTGTTGCCGTATCCTTCAAGAATCCACCTGACGGCGCTGAGCGCGCGGCTGATATCGACACCCTCCCTGAACAGCGATGCATCGACATCGCTGAAAATCCTGCGGTAAATATCCAGCGCCGTAAGATAATCCGTTCTCTGGATTTCAGCAAGAATATCCTGCGGAGTGGAGGTGTACACCTGCTGAAGAAAAGTAAAGAGCGTCGGGTAAGCCCTGAACACCCGCATTTTCAGCTCCACTGCACCCCAGAGCCTGGTAATGACATCCCGATTGTCCAGATCTATCTCCTCTTCAAACCGTTCGGTCAGGTACGAGACGCCCCAGGAAAAGAGGTAAAGAAACAGGTTACGCTTGCTTCCGAAATAGTGAAACAGGATCCCCTTCGATATACCCGCCTGCTTCACGATTTCATTGGTAGAAGCGCGGCTGTATCCTTTTTCGGCGAATTCTGCCATAGCTGCGTTGATGATGGCCTTCTGCTTCTCCGCACTCAGCTTCTCAAATCTGTCCGACACCGGCGTTCCCTGCCTCATTAGTATCTTGACCGTCATGGTCAATGCCAGCGTAACACGATTGACCGTATTGGTCAATATTTTTTTTACTGCGATTCACCATGCGAAAACTATTGGAAAAAGCACGGCAATCAGCTATAATACCGAATCATCCGTCGGGGGATTAGCTCAGTTGGCTAGAGCGGTTGGTTCGCAATCAACAGGTCGTGGGTTCGAATCCCATATCCTCCATCATGCAGAAAAGAAAACCCGTCTCTCAGGAGAGACGGGTTTTCTTCCTCCCCTTGTTTCTCAAGGGATTACGCCTGTTTCACATCGATCCAAAACACCTCCTGACCCATCGATTCTGCCGGTCTTTCGTTCTCCGTCTCACCCCTGATTCTCTGTGTTCTCCGGACCAAGTCCGAGGCTCGTCCGGGAGGCGAATAGAAGAGCGTCGCCTGCTCGAGAGACGGAGATGCTCCTCCTGCACTTCGTCTAAAGCTCCCTGAAACGGGGCTGCTGGAACCATCAAGTTGCTGCCGCCCTAGGCCCGGGGCATCGCCGATCCGCTGGCC